>CAXBMV010000299.1:0-4845 GCA_963976575.1 uncultured Gammaproteobacteria bacterium
ATTCTCGCTCGGGTTCGGGGTGGTCAACAGCACATCGCCGTAAAAAATCGAATTGGCACCGGCGAGGAAACACAGCGCCTGCATTTCTTCGCTCATACCGGTACGACCCGCCGACAGACGCACCACCGATTCAGGCATGATGATGCGCGCCACCGCGATGGTGCGCGCAAACTCGATTGGATCGAGTTCCTCGGTGCCGTATAGCGGCGTGTTTTCCACCTGCACCAGCAGGTTGATCGGCACGCTTTGCGGGTGTTCCGGCAGATTGGCCAGCTGCTGTAGCAGCGCGGCCCTGTCCTTGTCGGTTTCACCCATGCCGACTATGCCGCCGCAGCAGACATTGATGTCTTCGGCGCGCACATTCTCCAGCGTATCGAGCCTGTCCTGGTAGGTACGCGTGGTAATGATTTCCTTGTAATACTCTGGCGAGGTGTCGAGGTTGTGGTTGTAGTAATCCAGCCCGGCACCCTTCAGCTTGCGCGTCTGATCACGCGTGAGCATGCCCAGGGTCACGCAGGTTTCCATACCCAGATCCTTCACCAGGCTGACCATTTCTATAACCTTATCGAGATTCTTGTCGGTGGGATTACGCCAGGCGGCACCCATGCAAAAACGGCTGGCGCCATTTTGCTTTGCATTCAAAGCAGCCGCGCGCACTTCTTCCAGCGGCAGCAGGCGCTCGCGTTCCAGCCCGGTATCGTACTTCGCACTTTGCGGGCAATAGGAACAATCCTCGGGGCAGGCACCGGTCTTGATACTCAATAGCGTGCTGATCTGCACTGCATTGGCATCAAAATTCTGTCGGTGTATGGTCTGCGCCTGGAACAATAAATCATTGAAAGGCTTGTCAAAAAGCGCTTTAATTTCTTGCAGTGTCCAGTCGTGGCGGATATTTAGTGCTAAATCGGTCATCGAAACTCTGGCCGCAGTCGAAAGAAAGGCCAAGTCTATTGCAAGACAGGGAATAGTCAATGTCAGGAAGACATCTAATACATCGCCTTACGCAGCTAATAACTAACATTCTCAGCGCCGACGTCTGTCTGGCCTGCGGTCACGGCATCCGCCAGGGCGAGGATTTCTGCCCGGCCTGTCGCAAACGCATAAAGCGCGTAGCCAATCCCTGCCCCGCCTGTGCGCTGCCCAACCGGGTAAACCAGGGGGTTTGCCCGACTTGTTTACTCAATCCGCCGCGCTGGCAGAAAATGACGGCTCCACTGCAATACCGCGGCCTGGTGCGCGACTATCTGATCCAGTTAAAATTTTCCGACGCTTTGCATCTGGGCAAAAGCCTTTGCCTGCAATGCCTGGATTGCTTCGAAAAGGAGTCACCCCGACCGGAAGTGTTGCTACCGGTGCCGCTGCACCCGCAGCGACTGCGCGAGCGCGGTTACAACCAGGCCTTTGAAATTGCGCGCATCTGCTCGCGTGAGTTAAATATCCCGCTCAACCGACGCGCGCTCAGTCGTATCCGCGCAACTCCGAGCCAGTCCGGCCTCAGCGCAGCAAAGCGTCATACCAATATCCGCAACGCCTTTCACTATGACCCACCACAAACCTATCGCCACGTAGCCCTGGTGGACGACATAGTGACCACCGCTTCAACGGTGGATGAAATTACCCGCGTGCTGCATCGAGGAGGAGTAGAGTCGGTAGAAGTCTGGGCGCTGGCGCGGGTTTACCGGGATTAAGCCGTTGAACAGCCGACAGGATAGCTGGTCAAGCAGTCGACAGGCTTGATTGATTGTCCTGCTGGGCCACCACCTGGGCAAGAAAGGGCTGCAAGCTCACCGGCCTGCTGAATAAAAAGCCCTGCATGGTATGACAGCCGAGGCTGGCCAGGTAATCCGACTGCTTCTCGTTTTCCACGCCCTCGGCGATGATATGGATACCAAGCCCATGCGCCATGCCCACTATCGCCGCGACCAGCGCTGCACCCTTTTTCGAATGCTCGATTTCAGAAACGAAGGAGTAGTCTATTTTCACCGTATCTACCGGCAGTTCGCGCAGGTAATTCAGCGAGGAATAACCGGTGCCGAAATCGTCGATCGCGATCGAAACCCCCTTGTTGGAAAGTACCTGCAGCTTATGCGTGCAGGACTGGAGATCGCTCATGAACATGTTTTCGGTGATTTCTATTTCCAGTCGGCCAGGGTCAATCGCGTAAGCATCGGTAAAGGCCACCAGGTTTTCCGGAAAATCCTTTTGCCGGATATCCGCGGCCGACAGGTTGATGCTGACCTTGATCTGGCTGGCGAGAAAATCCGCGTTGGTAAACAAATCGCTGGCCACGCGCTGCAACACCCACTCGCTGATCTGTTCGATCAGGCGTGACTCTTCCGCCTGCTCGATAAAGTAATTCGGCGGACACAAACCCAGCGTCGGATGATTCCAGCGCAACAATGCCTCGACTCCGACCATCTGGCCGTTTTCGACGTTGATCTGCGGCTGGTAAAACAGCTCAAGCTCATCGTTCTTCAAAGCCCGGCGCAGGCCGCTTTCGATGGATATCTTCTCGGCGGCGGCGTGTTCGATCTTGTCGCTATAAAAGGTATAACCATTCTTGCCGGTCGCCTTGACATCGTACATCGCCATATCGGCGTTTTTGATCAGGGTATTGATGTCGGGGGCGTCGACAGGGAAAACCGAAATGCCGATACTGACGTTGATATACACCTCTTTCTTTTTCAAAAAGAAGGGCCGCTGCAGGCTGGCGATTAACTTTTGTGCGACACTTTCCGCCTGCTCGCGCGAGGTCGGTTGCGGCAGCAACAACATGAATTCATCACCACCCAGCCTGGCCAGGGTATCACCGGTTCTGATCTCGGCCTTCAGGCGCCCGGCCACTTCGACCAGCAGTTGATCACCGACCACATGACCAAAACTGTCATTGATCAGCTTGAAACGGTCCAGATCGAGAAACATGATGATCAGCGTTTCGCTGCTTCTTTCCGCCTGCTTGATCGCAAGATCGAGGCGATCGCGCAGCATCGCCCGGTTTGGCAGCCGCGTCAGCAGGTCATGGTAAGCCTGGTAGGTAATCAACTTTTCCGCCTTCTTGCGGCTGGAAATATCGCGCGCAACGCCGTAGGTGCCCTGATAGGTACTGACCTTATCGGAACCCTCGGCATCGACCGCGTATATACCCATCGAGTTTAGCTCGATCGGGCGGGTGCTGATTTCGAAGGGTTTGGATGGGTCCCGCGTATTGCATTTCAGGCCGAGTTCGACCGGGCCGGCACTGCGGCTGGCACGGCGCCGCTCGTTGAACAGATTTTCCGCCTTGAGGCGGTCTTCGTCGGCGATAAATTCGCTAAAGTGCTTGCCCAGCATATATTCCTTGTCGTAGCCGAGCAGCTTGGTAACGCTGTCGTTGACGAAACTGAACTCACCCGCGAGGTTGAGTATGTAGATCAGATCGGGTGAATTATCGACCATGTAGCGATGCAACTCTTCGGAATGCTCGAGACGGTTTTGAATCTGCGCCTTTTCCTCTTCCACTTTCAGTTTATCCAGCGCATTTCGTATCGAATGCTCGACCTCGTCGAAACTATAGGGCTTCCTGAAAATGTCGTAGGCACCGAGGCGTACCGCTTCGGCAACCTTGTTGATCGAATTTTCGCCGCTGAGCACTATCACGGTGGTCTTGATATTGTTGGCTTTTATAAATGCGAGAACCTGATCGCCGGACTTTTTCGGCATATTCAGGTCGAGGATAATCAGGTTGTACTGGCGTTGCTGAATCATTTCGATGGCGACTTCACCATCTTCGGCCTGGGCGATATCAGCCCAATGTCGCTGCATCAAGGCGACCAGGCTTTCGCGAGCGCGTTGATCATCATCGACGACCAGGAAGGAGGCCGGTTTTTCGATACTCTGCGGTTTATCTTCAAGAGTCAGCAAGGTGGTATCCATGGCTTTTACAATCGCATTAATGGTTTAGTCGCAAGGGGATCAGCACTTCAAAAGAAGCACCGCCAAATTCATTCTCCATAAATTTTACCTGTCCATCGAAGCCGCCGAGAATATCGGCGACCACGGAAAGCCCTAGCCCGCGGCTGAAGCCTTCCTTCGCACTGTTCATCGGTGTGAACAGCTTGTTTCGTGTTTCTTTATCTACCCCGCCACCCTGATCGGATATCGTAAACTGGGCAAAGGCGGCACCGTCAAAATTAACATAGGCATGACTGGCCACCAGGATTTCAACAGCCTGATCCTGCGCTTCCACCGCATTTTTCACCAGGTTAAGTACGATTTGTCTGAGGCCATCGCGGGTAATCTGTACCTCGGTGTCATTCGCATCCAGTTTCCAGTCGATATTCACTTCACGGCCGTTAGCAAACGACTTGACGTACAGCGGGATGCATTTTTCCAGTTCGTCGTTGAGTAAAACGGTGAGTGACTCGGTACCTTTAGAGTCCTTGAAATCGATCACTATGTGTTCAATTCTTTGTAATTCTTCTTTTAATATATTGAATTCCTTATCGTGCTGCTTGCCATTGGATTTCGAGCTGCCGCGAATAATATCGATGTAATTGGATATGACGCTAAGCGGGTTGCCGATTTCATGGATCAGCTTGTCGAGGTCCTTCTGCCCCTCGTCCTTGCGTGTTTTCTCGGTGAAAGTCTGCTGTTGTTGCAACAGCTTGTTGTCCAGCCATGCGTCGGCAATGTTTTTCAGGTATCCCGAAATAAATTTGGAGAGATTTTCCAGCACCCTCTTTTGCGCGGTGCTGGTGCCTATGACGATCACACCTATCACCTGGTTGCCATGCCCCAGCGGCAGACTATAGGCGATGTCATGGTTCAGGCGACGGATGATCTGGCGGTCGCTCAGCGAAGCCGGGT
>CAXBMV010000300.1:0-4839 GCA_963976575.1 uncultured Gammaproteobacteria bacterium
GTCTCGCATCCACCGTAAGGTAATCTACCCACTCGATCAGGGGAAGGCCCTTTTTTGTAAGCCTCGGAGAGGGATGCGCTTTGAATCGTGCCGGCACAAGACGCTATAAATAGAGTCAAAGCCAGGAGAAGTGCCTTCTGCATAGTCATTAATAATATCTCGGTTAATTAGCTGGACCTAAGCTGCGAAACGCATAGTATCAATACATAAATAAACATAATAGAATGAATATTTAACATCAGGTATACGTATTTGCATGGATTGGCGATCAATAAAATTTGACTGGAATCGCGCAAGAGCATTCCTGGTGACTGCAGAAGAGGGTTCTCTAGCGGCGGCGGCTCGCGCTCTTGATATGACGCAACCTACTTTAGGGCGTCAAGTTGCAGCGCTGGAACAGGAAATTGGAGTCGATCTATTCAATCGCAGAGGAAGAGGGTTGGAACTGACGCCAAACGGGACGAAGTTGGTTGAACATGTTCGTGCTATGGGTGACGCGGCGAATCGGTTTTCTTTATCAGCAACGGGGGAATCGGACATTGTCGAAGGAAACATTTGTATCACTACGACTGAACTCCTGGCCACATTTATTTTGCCACCCATGATTCGCAAATTACGGCAATCTGAACCCGGTATAGAAATTGAAATAATTTCGACGAACGATGAAAGCAATTTAAATCGTAGAGAGGCTGATATTGCAATACGCAGTTTTCGGCCAACCCAGGCAGAAATGATCGTAAAAAAACTTTTTGATGCAAAAGCTCACCTCTACGCTGCAACTACCTATCTCCAGCGCCTGGGTAATCCCGGGTCTATCGCCGAATTAAATAACGCTAACTTCATTGATATCGAGAAGTCCGGGCGTCTGCTTTCTATTCTTAATTCTCAGGGCTTTAATTTGAGTCCAGATAATTTTCCCGTTGTAACAAAAAGCCATATTGTCCAGTGGGAACTGGTTAAACAGGGTGTCGCAATTACCGCAACGCTTGAACAAATCGGCGATCGTGAGCCTCTTGTTGAACGAGTCGCTGTTCCTGGTTTAGCTCCAATTACAGCTGAAATCTGGATAGTCACGCATAAGGAATTAAGAACCAACAAACGGGTTCGAACGGTATTTGATTTTTTAGTTTCCGAATTCGCAAATTATCAACACAAATAGAAGGTGAGAAAATGGGTCAGAGGTACCTGGGAACGATCTGGATGTACTTCTGACCCCTCCCTTGATTTGTGGCATGAGCGTCCTGGCGATTAATTAATTCTGGCCTGTCCTTTCATTAAACGTCATCCCGGAAACGCCGCAGGCGTTGTCCGGGATCTGCAAACGCGACCGCGACATTCGTCTGGAGATCCCGGACAGTCGCTGCGCGACTTCCGGGATGACGTGCTGGTAGTTAAGGGGAAACTGAGACAGATTTTATTTATCGTCAAGACAGCAATATCAAAAATAAATCTGTCCCATTTCCTGCAGGTTCCCTGCCTGATCGCAAGTCAAAACTACCTACCCCCCAAATAGTCCGAAAGCGAAGGCAAATTGTCCCGAATCAGTTCGACCAGTTTATTGTTGCGCCATTTTTCCTGGTAAACCATGCCGAAGGAATAATGGATTGCCGGCACAAAGGGCTTGCTGATCATGCCGCGATGCTCAAGGTCGTATGCGGTGATCGGATTCATCACGCTGAGACCAACGCCGTTGCCGACCAGGCTGCAAATGCTGGCGATGTTGGCCTCGGTCTTGCCGGCGATGCGAACGCCGCTGGTCGCAATCAGGCGCAGTAGCTGGTCGGCGGCGATATTCGGCTGATTGGGCACCACCAGGTGCTGGCCCGTCAGGTCTTCGAGCTGCACCGCATCGACTTTGGCAAGCGGATGTCGTTTCGGTAACAGGCAGATTGCCTCGGTCTTGACCAACTCATCGATGATCAGTTGGTTGCTGTCGATCGGCAGGGTGGCAAAACCGATATCAAACAGGCCGGCTTCGACGGCGCGCACCACGTCATGGCTGGACATGATGTCGAGGTATATCGCGAGCTTCGGATTGACACGCAGCATCCGCCCGATCAAGCCGGGAATGAAACCGAAGCCGAGCGCGGGAATGACCGCGATGCCGACTCGCGAAGCGCCGAATTCCTTGAGTGCCATGACGCTGTGTTTGAGTTCATCGAGGTTGCTCGCCAGGCGCAGAATGTTGTCGTAGAGTTCCTGCGCTTCCGGCGTTCCGAGCAGGCGATTTTTTTGCCGGATAAACAATTGTATGCCGAGATTTTGTTCGAGCTGTGCCAGCGAGCGACTAACCCCCGATTGAGTGATGCCCATTACTTTCGCGGTACGCGTGGCGGTACCGTTTTCGAACAGGGCCTTGAATATCATCAGCGATTTGAGCGAATTCAGGTCAATTTCTTTCATGAGTAATAATCATGGTTTGAGGAATAATTATCATATATTGATATAGATTTCATTGCAGGTCTATAATGGCCGATACCAAAAAACAATAATAATTTTGTGGAAAAAGGCAGGCATCGACGACAGCGGCTTCTCCCACTGGTGGATAAACCCGATAGCAGGCACGCGAATCGGGAACATTAACTGAGGAGCCAAATGACATCAGTAAGCAAGGAAATCGATCCCAGGCCATGGTACCTGCTATCGCCCGCGCTGCTGGCGATCACCCTGATGATCGTGGTGCCGATGTGTTTTATCCTGGTCTACTCCTTCTACGAAAATATCGACCTTGCCGTCGATGAAGTGGCCTTCCAGTTTGGCAACTGGCAGGAATTATTTAGCGACAATTATTATCACTACGCCATCTGGAAAACCCTGTGGATGGCCAGTGTCGTCACCGTGATCGCTGCGGTTCTCGGTTACATCCCCGCCTACTACATCGTCCATACCCGGTTCAAGCATAAGTGGCTGTTATTGCTTTTGTTGATCCTGCCCTTCTGGGTCAGCTTCATCATCCGCACCCTGTCCTGGATCCACATCATGGGCAACCAGGGCGCCATCAACGGTGTTTTGCTCTGGCTCGGAGTCATCGGTGAACCGATCTCGATGATGTTCAACCAGTTTGCGGTGGTGGTTGGCTTTATCCACGTTTTCCTGCCCTTCATGATTCTCAACGTTTACGTCAGCCTGGACGGCGTCGACAAGAACCTCGAGCCGGCGGCTAGAACCCTGGGCTGCACGCCGTGGCAGGCGTTTCGCGAAGTAACCCTGCCGCTGTCGCTGCCGGGCCTGGGCGCCGGTAGCCTGCTGGTGTTCGTGTTGACCGCCGGCAGTTACGTCACCCCGTTGATCCTCGGCGGCCCGGGCGACTACCTGTTCGGTAACCTGATTTACGACGCGGTGATTACCGAATTGAACTGGCCGATGGGTGCGACGCTTTCATTCGCGCTGCTGGTGATACTCGGGGTGATCGTGGTGATCTACAGCAAGCTGATGGGTCTCAATCAACTCTACAAGGCATTCGAGTAGGGGCGGGCGATGAGAGTCTGGAATCTGATCAAGGGCTATACCTTCCTGGTGTACTTCTTCATGTTCGCACCGGTCGCGGTGGTGCTGCTGCTGGCTTTCAACAGTTCTCAGTTCGGTGGTTTTCCGATCGAAGGTTTCAGCCTGCGCTGGTTTTACAAGCTGGCCGAAAACGAGTCCATCGTGCGCGCCTTCAAAACCTCGCTTGTGCTCGGCCTGTGCACTGCGCTGCTGGCGACCACGCTCGGCATCCTCGCTTCGCTGGCGCTGGTGCGCTATCCATTTCGCGGCAAGGAGTTTATCACCATGATGCTGATTTCCCCGGTGCTGGTACCGGAGACAGTGCTCGCGGTGGGCCTGCTGATTTTCCTGCGCTGGTTATCCATACCGCGCTCATTTCTGCTACTTCTGCTGGGGCACACCATGATCGCACTGCCTTTCGTTGTGCTGGTGGTACAGGCGCGCCTGGTCGGCATCAGTCGCGAGTACGAAGAAGCTGCCAAGAGCCTCGGTGCCAATCCACTGCAAACTTTTTTCCAGATCACGCTGCCGCTGCTGATGCCGGCGGCGTTTGCCGGAGCCTTGTTCGCATTCACCATATCCTTCGACAATATCACCGCCACCATATTCTGGCGCCCCTCGGGCTCGGAAACGGTGCCGACACAAATTTTCGGCATGCTGCGGCATTCTGTCAGCCCCGAGATCAATGCGCTGGGCTTCGTCATGATCCTGGTCACTGTCGGCGTGCCGGTACTGGCGGTTGGTCTGGCGCGGCTATATTCGCGCCAGCGGGCCAGGTAACGCGCGGGAGCTGGCGAAAATACTCTTTATTTACCGATTCGATGCCGTGTAAAACCATGGCGAGAAATGAAACACAACCTACCTGGAGGTAGTTACCATGAAGAAGATAGATGATACAAAAAGATACGAGCAATTACTCGAACGCGTGGGCAATGGCGACGTTGATAGACGCAAGTTCATGCAGCTGCTCGGTTGCGCCGGCGTTGCGGCCGGGGTTTCCGGTAGCTTCATGACGGCGATGAGTTCTTCGGCGATGGCCGCCGGCAAGGAGCTTTATTTCGAGGGCTGGGGTGGCGTGGTCAGCGAAGCCCTGCGTAAAAACGCGTTTGATCCTTACGAGAGGGCAAGCGGCAACAAGGTCATAGATACCGCCTTCGGCGGTGAAGCCGAGGTATTAACCCAGATCAAGGCCGCCGGCTCCACCAATGGCCACAATATCCTGCATTCGTCGGGCATCACCTGGTACAAGCGCTGGGTCGATAACGGCTATAACAGCGAGCTCAACCTGAAGAATATTCCCAATATGAAGTACGTGATGAAGGCCATCATCGCGCCTTTCGATGCCATCACCCC
>CAXBMV010000301.1:0-4833 GCA_963976575.1 uncultured Gammaproteobacteria bacterium
GCCGTTGTGATTGCGTGGCCAGTAGCGGTTTGAACGAAGCCAGAGTTTGCTCTGCATCGCAACTATTCCACAGGATGGGGCGATCTAGTGCCTTATGCGAGAAGGATTGCAGCGCGAGATCCAACCGCCCAAGGTTTTTGCCGAGGTCCTGCAGCAGCGCCTCTGTAGGTGCTTCAACCGAAGACAACAACTGACCCTCGATGAAAGGCAGCACCCGGCACAGATGCTGGCTGCCGCTTTTGCTGAGCAGCGTTTCAATCTGTCGTCCGTTCAGCGAACTCAGTGGTGTGGCGACGCGAGCGAAGACTCGCTGCCGCGCCATTTCCTCGAACACCAGATGCTGGCATTCCAGCATCGCCGCGGACTCGTTGGCATTGGCAATCTTGAAAACGAATCTGCCGCGATCGGTTTCGATCAGGAAATTCAGATCGCGCTCGCCAGCCAGCGCTTTGATCCTGCCTTGCAGGCTAAATAACTGCTGCGCTTGCAGGGCCGCTTCGCCGCTATCGAAATCGGGTAATAAACAACTTTCAGACATGCAGCTTTACTCTGGAGAAAACGGCATTGTAACGGCTAAAGCGGGATATTTTCAGCGTAAAAATATTCTCTTCCCGAATCGAGCGTCTATACTCCCCCCATGCAAATCGACAGCAAACAACCCGACCTGGCAATACTCAGGCGAATTCGCAGCCTCGCCCTGTTCAGCGATGAACAGCTGGGCGAACTTGCGAAAAAACTCGAGATTAAAACGGCCAAAGCGAAACAGCGCATCATCTCTGCCGGTGGCACTGGAAACTATAGTATCTATCTGCTCGGCGGCAGGGCCAGTAGCCGTGACAGCAACGCTAATCTGAAAGCGGTTGTTGCCGAAGCGGATGGATTTTACCAGCCGGTTGCGCAGTTGCGCCCCAGTCTTTACGACATCGACGCGCTGGAGACGGTGAGTTACCTCGAGATCGACAATGACCTGCTCAGTGGATTTTCGCGTTCACTTGAAGTGGAACAGGGAACCATTGAAATAAGCACCATCGATCAAAGCGAAGCCGCCAACATGCTGGCGGTACAGTTTTGCATGGACATGTCCAGTGGTAGCGTGAAGCTGCCGACCATGCCGGATATAGCCTTCAAGATCCAGCAAGCCTTCGCCGATGAAAACAGTAATGCATCGCAGATCCGCGAATTGATCCAGTCGGATCCGGCGATTTCGGCCAAGCTGCTTCGTTCGGCGAACAGTCCGTTATACCGCGGTAACGTCCCGGTGGAATCGCTGCAACAGGCGATCGTGCGCATGGGCATGCAAACCGTGCACAAACAGATCATGGTCATCGCTGCCTCGCAGATTTTTGCAGAGAATTCCGCGGGTATGAAAAAGCGCATGCAGCAACTCTGGCAAAGCAGTCGCAGGGTAGCGGCCTTCAGTCGCGTGCTGGCGCAGCAATCGCAATTGTTTGAGGCAGAGGCGGCCCAGTTGGCCGGGCTGTTGAGCGACCTCGGTGTGGTTGCGATCCACCAGTATGTGCACAGCAATAGCGATTTTTACGAGGACAGCGAATTGCTCGATCTGACCATCGGCAATATGCGGCCGATGATCAATGGCATGCTGTTGCAGAAATGGAATATGAGCGACGAACTGATCACCGTCGGCGAAGAGTCGCACGACTGGTTCCGCAGCAACGGTGAGCAGGCCGATCTCTGCGATCTGGTTTTGCTGGCGCGTTATTTCAGTTACATCGGTACCCCGGAGCAGTCGAAATTACCCCTGTTGTCAAAGATGCCAGCCTTTGCCCGCTTGCAAAAAGCAGGTTTCAAAGCTCAGGACAGCCTCTCATTTATCCAGCAAACCCAGCAGGAAATCGAGACCATCGAGCAAATGCTGGGCACAATCTGAAACGAAGTAGCTAGCTTGTCGCAAATCCGTAACTAGCCGTCGCCTGCATGGCACAGAGCGACCTCCCCGACCGATATAAAGTAACGCTCTCATAGAGGAATATTGCATGTCATTTCGGCTCGGAATCGATACCGGCGGGACATTTACCGATGCGGTACTGGTCGATGACAACAAACAAATCGTCCATGCCGGTAAAAGTTTGACCACGCGTTTTGATTTAAGCCAGGGTATCGGCGACGTCATCGCTGGTCTCCCCGCCGCCGCGCTGGCACAGGTCAGTATGGTGTCGCTTTCGACCACGCTAACCACCAATTCGGTGGTCGAGGATATGGGCGCACCGGTAGGCGTGCTTCTGCCGGGTTACAGCGAGGAGCAGGTAAAGCAGAGTGGCTTGCTGGAAATTCTGCCCGCACAGCTGGTGGTGATACTCGAGGGAGGTTTCGATGCTGTTGGGCAAGAGATGCAGGCCCTGGACGAGGAGGTGGCCCGCCTCGCCATGCTCAGGTTAAAGGATCAGGTTTCCGCCTTCGCTATTTCCAGCATGTTCGGCACGCGCAACTCCAGCCATGAAAACCGCCTCAAACAAATGGTCATAGAGCATACCGGCATGCCGGTAATCTGTGGCCACGAACTCGCCTCCAGCCTCGGTGCACCTCGGCGCGCGCTGACCGCCGCGCTGAATGCGCGCATGGTCGTGCCGATCAAGGAACTGATTGGCTCGGTAGAAAAAATTCTCGCTCAATTCGGCATAAACGCACCCTTGATGATCGTGAAAGGTGACGGTTCTCTGGCCAGCCTCGAAAATGCGATAGAAAAACCCATAGGTACCGTGCTTTCCGGTCCTGCCGCCAGCGTCATCGGTGCCTGCCAGTTGAGTGGCCTGCAAAATGCGATTGTCGCCGACATGGGGGGCACCACTACCGATATCGCCATAGTCAGTAATGGCCAGCCACGCCTTTGTGCCGACGGTGCACAAATCGGCGACTGGCAACCCATGGTCGAAGCCGTACGCGTCAACTCTATCGGCCTCGGCGGTGACAGCGAAGTTGGTTTTGGCGGGCACAAGGGCTTGTCGCTGGGTCCGCGCAGGGTAGTGCCCACCAGTTTGCTGGCGCATCTTTATCCCGAAGTGATAGGCAAGCTCGAAGCCCAGCTTGAGGGCATGGCGAGCGCACGCAGCAATCGCTTCGTCCTGCGTCTGGAAAACAACCAGGCTCTGTTGAAGCAGCTTAGTCCGTTAGAAATGCAGGCCTGGGAAGCCTTGCAGGAGGGTCCGCTGGAACTGGATGCGGTAGTCCAGCAGGACCGGGAATTTGCACGCGCGCTGGCCAGGCTGAAGCGCGTCGGGCTGGCGATATACAGCGGTTTTACGCCCACCGACGCGGTACATGTGCTCGGTATTAATTCGCACTGGAACCGCGAAGCCGCCGAGCTTTCGGCGCGCATCTGGATGCGCCAAATGCGCTACCTCTATGGTTACGGTAAGTGGCAGAGCGATGATGTCGAGGCGGCCTGCAGGGAGATTTATGCGCTGGTGACTTCATCGATACAACGCCTGCTGATCGAGGTGGGGTTAAACGAGTCGCAGTTTAATGTCAGCCCGGCGAAAATGAGTGGCATGGTCGAAATGATTACCCAGATGATCGTGCAAAGCCGTGGCGAGCAGTCAGGGAAACCCCTGTTCAACCTCGATTTTGCCGCCGACTACCCGATAGTCGCGGTGGGTGCGCCTGCGGCGAGCTACTACCCCGATGTCGCCGCGGCGATGCATATCGGCCTGCAATTACCGGAGCACGGCGATGTCGCCAATGCCTTTGGTGCAGTCATGGGCAGCATCATCCAGCGCGCCCGCGTTACCGTGACCCAGCCGCAGTTCGGCATATTCTGCCTGTTCCACGAAGACGAGCCGCTACAGTTCACAACCCTGGAAGCGGCCAAACAGCAGGCCCGCGACATAGTCACAATCCTGGCCAGGGAAAAGGCGCTCGCCGCTGGCGCAATCAATCCGAGCGTGACCCTCGACTACGAGGATGTGCACGTCAAAGACGATATCGACGGCGAGCTATTTCTCGAGTCGACCGTGATTGCGACCGCGATAGGTCCAGCCTGCGACTGGCAATCGGACAGTGCCGCATGAGCGAATTAGCGCAAAGGCTGCAGACACATGGGCTGTATTTGCGCGGCAGCACGGCTCTACATCAGCAGGAAATTGAAGATTACAGCTTCGCTGGCGATGAGCCGGTGGTTACCCTGGTTGGCAATATCGGCTCCAGTTACTGGCCACATTTCAGCCGTTCTGCCGAGTATCGCGATGGCCGCGAAAATCCGCTGGATCGATGGAGCCGTCGGGTCGCCGACGAGATTTGCCGTGACCTGCCGCTGCGACCATTGTTCCCGTTTGCCGGGCCGCCTTACTACCCGTTTTTGCAATGGGCAGAGCGCGCCGAAGCACTCAGCCAGTCACCCCTCGGGTTGATGATACATGCCGATTTCGGCCTCTGGCATTCCTACCGTTTTGCACTGCTAGGCGCCCAACAAGTGTCACCGCCTGTGCCAGCGCCTTCACCTTGCCTGACCTGTGCCGGGCAGCCCTGCCTGCATAGCTGTCCGGTAAATGCCTTCGACCATAGCGGCTACGCGGTCGATGCCTGCGCCAGCTTCTTGAAGCATTCGCCGCAAGCCGAATGCCATAGCCACGGTTGCATGGCGCGTTACAACTGCCCGGTGGCGCGCGAGCACAGGTACGAGGACGAGCAAAGCCAGTTTCATTTGCGCGCTTTTCTTGCGGACAGGTAGCTGCCTTCGCCAGGAAGCTCGGAACGCCCGGTTCGCGCAGAGGCGCGGGGACGCGGAGGACGCGGGGGGATATCAAGTGGTTCCTGCTGTAGTAACTCGACCCGGCTAAAAAACAAAACAAATACGTCATCCCGGAAGGCGCGCGGCGA
>CAXBMV010000302.1:0-4762 GCA_963976575.1 uncultured Gammaproteobacteria bacterium
CTTCGACCTCGACCACACAAACGTCGCCGGGCACCAGAGCACCGACACCAGCCGGGGTGCCGCTGTAAATCAAATCCCCCGGTTTGATCTCCATGGTGCGCGAGAGGATAGCAATCTGCTCGGGGACATCCCAGATCATGTCGCGCAGGTCGGCATCCTGTTTCACTTCACCATTGACGCTGAGGCTTATCCTGCCTTGCAGGACGTGGCCCACGGCGGACACCGGATGCACCGGCCCGCAGACAGCCGAGTGGTCAAAAGCCTTACCCCAGTCCCAGGGGCGGCCCTTGTCGCGCGCAGCCAGTTGCAGGTCGCGACGGGTCAGTTCGTTGCCGATCGCGTAACCCCAGACGTGATCCAGCGCATCACTCTCATCTATATCGACGCCACCCTTGCCGATGGCGACCACCATTTCGGCCTCGAAATGGAAGTTCGCGGTTTCCGGGGGGTAGGCGACAGTGGCATTGTCATCGACCACCGCGTCGGCAGGTTTGGTAAAGAAAAACGGCGGTTCGCGATCCGGATCCTTGCCCATTTCGCGCGCATGCGCGGCATAGTTGCGGCCGACACAGAAAATTCGGCGTACCGCAAAGCGTGCGCTGGAGTCGGCTACGGCCACCGAAGGGGTGGCGGGTGGATCGATTACATAGTTAGTCATTACTTATCTCCGTGGATGGTTTCAGGCCTGGCCACGCTGTTCGCGCCAGTAACCCAGTTTTAATTGTGCGCTGCGATCAGAAAAACTGAACAGTACGGCTTCGCCATCGCTTTCGTGGCTAACCCATTTCCAGCTGGGTACGACGAATATATCTTTCGGACCCCAGTCGAAGCGCTCGCCGTCGATAATACTGTGACCGTAGCCCTCGGTAGCGACAAAAACGGTGGCGTCGGTGCTGCGATAGGGGAGGCTGCTAAATCCTGCTGGTAATAGCTGCAGAAAGGCTGCGATTGTCGGCATCGCGAATTGGCCATCGACTGGATTGACATAACGCATCTTCAGCCCGTGACAGGGGTCCCATTCCTGCTCGCGTTGCATCATGGAAAGGGCCTCACGCGAGCGGCTATAGGGGTAATTGAATATCGGTGAGGCGAGGCCTTGCTGCTGAAAATCCACCGGAAGCATGTTGGCGCCGTAACGCGCCAGGCTGTCGCCGCTGTGGCGACCGATCGATTGTTCCTCGGTACCCAGTTTTTCGGCAAAGGATGCGTCGAAAAATGAAACCATGGGTATATCCAGACCATCCATCCAGATCATGGGGTCGTCGCTATGGTTGCCATGATCATGCCAGGCCCAGGGCGGCGTAATCACAAAATCGCCGAATGCCATATTGGTACGTTCGCCGTTAACCGAGGTATGCGCACCGCTACCATCGACGACGAAGCGCAGCGCCGACTGGCTGTGCCTGTGCGCAGGTGCGACTTCACCCGGCAACACCAGTTGCAGGCCGGCATAGAGCGAAGTAGTGATTTTAGATTCACCACGCAAACCCGGATTTTCAAGGATGAGTACGCGTCTTTCCGCTTCGCGCGCGCTGATCAACCCACCCGCCTCCAGCAACCACTCGCGCGCCTGGTCGAAGCGCCACAGGTGAGCCTGGCAGTTACTGGCGGGTTCCGCGGTAACAATATCCGATAAAACCGCCCAAAGCGGGGTATAGGCTTCGCGACCGATTTTTTCGTAAAAGGCGAGGCGTTCAGGGGTGTCTGCAGGCTTCTTGTTCATGTTTTATTCTCCACGTCAGGCATCCAGTCCGGTACCGCCGTAAAGCCAGTCGAGCTTGTCGTACCATTGTTGCGCGGTCAGTTTCGACATGACTTGATTGCGTACTTCGGCGGCGGCGCCATGGGGGGGATAAATATATTCGCCGATCAGGCGAGAATCCAGTTGCACACGCGCGGTACGCACACGACGCTGGCGCTGATAACTATCCAGTGCGGTTTCGACATCGTCGCCGTGCTGCTCGAACATGTGGCTAAGACAGACTGCGTCTTCCATCGCCATGCAGGCACCCTGGGCGAAGTATTGCAGCATCGGGTGGGCGGCGTCACCGAGCAGGGCAACACGGCCATCGACCCAGTCGAGGATAGGGTCACGGTCGCAAAGCACCCAGAGCTTCCAATCTTCGCCGATTTCGATGATTTGGCGCGCACGCGGCGAAATCTTTTCAAAGCCGCGATAGACTTCCTGCTTGCTGACCGGCTTGCCGGAAACAGCCTCGCTAGCGTCGTTGTGATAAGTCACCACCAGGTTAAACAATTTCCAGCCTTTTAACGGGTAGTGCACGATGTGGCATTTCGGACCGGCCCACAGGGTTGCCGCGTTCCAGCGCAAGTCTTCAGGCATTTTCTCGGTGGGGATTACAGACCGATAGGTGGTATGACCGGAAACCCTTGGCGGACCATCACCCACCAGTTGCTGACGGATCACCGAATTCAAGCCATCGGCAGCAATAAGCGCTCGCCCGGTGATGTCGGCATTGCCCTCACAGCTTAGCTGCACCGAACCAGTATCCTGCCTGTAGCCGCTGACCGCATGGCTAGTGCGCAGGTCGATGAGGTCACTGGCCTCGCAAGCCTGCAGCAGGACAGCGTGCAAATCGGCACGATGCAGCACCGCGTAGGGGTTACCAAAATGTTGACGAAAACCATCATCCAGCGGGATCGCAGCGATAGGCTCACCGCTGACGGCGTCCATCAGTCGCAGGCTATCGATGTACACCGCTGCTGAGCGTGCCTTTTCGCCGACGCCGAGGTAATCGAAGCAGTGAAAGGCGTTTGGCGCAATTTGAATACCTGCGCCTATTTCGCCGAGTTTGGCGGATCGCTCCAGCACCACCGAGGCTACGCCTTTGCGCGCCAGGCCGAGCGCTGCGGCGAGGCCACCTATGCCGCCACCGGCGATAATTACGGGTAAGTTATTGCTCAATGCCAGCCAGGTCGATTTAGTCAGAATAATGATCATAATACTGACTAAATTTATTGTCAATTTCACCATGCCTTGTTTGTCGGGTTGAAGAGGCGAGATCAGGCAGCTTGCTCCTGCCCACCGCTATGTTAAATTTGAGTCGATTTACTGATATCAGGACAAGACTCTATGCGCGCCGTATATCTTAAAAGTCATGGCCAGGCCGATTCGTTGCTGCTTGGCGAGCGACCCCTGCCGCAACCGGGTCCGGGGCAGGTGCGCGTAGCTATTGCCTACGCCGGTTTTAATCATGTCGATCTGTACATGCGTGACTCGGGGGCGGGCATTACCCACGAGTTGCCATTGATACTCGGCGTGGACGGCGCAGGCACAGTCGATGCAGTTGGCGATGGTGTGTCGCAATGGCAGCAGGGAGATAAGGTTGTTATTTACCCCGCACAGAGTTGCGGGCACTGCGAATTTTGCCGCCGTGGCGAACAAATGCTTTGCCTGACCTGCAAAATCGTCGGTGAACATATCGACGGTTGTTTCGCCGAATATGTCTGTGTCGATGCCGCCATGCTTTTCCCTGTAGCCGACCATGTCAGCTTGCAAACTGCCGCTGTATTGCCGACTGCTTACCTGACTGCCTGGCGCATGGTGATGACCCAGGCCCGGGTCGCGGTGGGTGAAACGGTGCTGGTGCACGGTATCGGGGGAGGTGTCGCGCTGGCCTCGCTGCAGCTGGCCAGGCTTGCTGGTGCCAGGGTTATCGTCACCTCTGGCGCAGACGACAAGCTCGCGCAGGCAACAAAGCTGGGTGCAGAGGCGATGGTGAATTACCGCAACGACAAGGTCGTCGAGGCGGTGATGGATTTTACCGACGGGCGTGGTGTCGATGTCGTCATCGATAATGTTGGCGATGCCACCTGGGGTAGCAGTCTGCGATCCTTGCGTCGCGGTGGGAAAATCGTGACCTGCGGCGCAACCACGGGTGCCCATCCCTCGGCTGACCTGCAGCGCGTGTTTGTGCGCCAGCTACAGATTATCGGCAGCACACTGGGCAACCAGGATGAATTCCGCGCCTTGCTCGCTGCGGTTGCCGAGGGACAGATCGAACCGGTTATCGATCGTGTATTTGATTTTGATATGGCCGAGGAAGCGCTGAAATTCCTCGGTGAAGCCAGGCAATGCGGCAAGCTACTGCTGAAGATAAACTGAAGGCCGCGCTATCGTGGTGCCTGCTTCCACACATCTCCCAGTCCTATTGGTGCCGGTAGCCGGTTGACCAGTTGGCTGAATAGTTTGCAAAACTCGTTGGTCGCCTCATCACCGAACATCGGATCCTCGTTTTCAGCAAATGCGGCATCTATTACTTCCCAGTCTTCAGGCTCCAGCGCCTCGCTGGCGCGTGGCAGTAACTCGCGCTCTTCGGTCAAGGCGTGTTTGCGCTCGAATTCAACATATCGCAGCACAGCCTGACGGAAGACTGCATAATTCTCCTGTGTGGAAAATTCCCAGGCCGACAGTGCTTTTAACATCTCGACAAACAGGATTTCACCCTCGATATGCTGATGGCCGAGTTCCCTGATCAAGGCCTCGCATTGCGGTGCCCGCTCGAGCAGGCGTGGGAATAGAAAGTTGTTTTCCTTGGGGTGGTGGTAGTGGTCGAGGAAGCGATCGATGTAGGTGAGCAGGCCGTGAAACAGTGCAAACTCCGGTTGCTTGCCGTCATCGACTTCGTCGATCAACTTTTCCAGGCTGTAGAGCACCGCGCCCAGGTTTCTGTGTTCGCTCTTGATGATGTTGATTGCGCGCATGATGCCCCGGGTTTCGTAGCTGGCGTGCTCAAAATGC
>CAXBMV010000303.1:0-4740 GCA_963976575.1 uncultured Gammaproteobacteria bacterium
CCGAAGGTGATACCGGCTACGCCTACCCCGGCCTGCTCGATTTCGATTACCAGCAACACGAGCTGTCAAAAATGCCGGAGATTCCTATCAAGATGACGATGAATGTCGGCAACCCTGAACGCGCCTTTGGTTTTGCACGCCTGCCCCATGCCGGGGTTGGACTGGCGCGTCTGGAATTTATCATCAGCAAAATGATTGGCATACATCCGCGCGCCCTGCTCGAATTCGATCGCATGGACGCCGGTCTGCAGCAGAAAATCCGGCAGATCACCGGTGGCTACTCAGGTCCGGTGGATTACTATATCGACAAGCTCAGCGAAGGCATTGCCACTTTGGCTGCGGCTTTCGCTCCGGAGAAAGTGATCGTGCGCATGTCTGACTTCAAGTCCAACGAATATGCGCATCTGCTCGGTGGCGCTGAATTCGAACCCAAAGAAGAGAACCCTATGCTGGGCTATCGCGGCGCTTCGCGTTACATCAGCGATGACTTCAAGCCCTGTTTTCGACTCGAGTGCGAGGCGATTAAAAAAGTGCGCGATGAAATGGGATTGAAGAATATTGAAATCATGGTTCCATTCGTGCGTACGCTTGGCGAAGCTCGCGCGGTACACCAGTTGCTCGAGGAAAACGGGCTGAAGCGCGGTGTCGATGGATTCAGGGAAATCATGATGTGCGAGATTCCCTCCAACGTAATTCTCGCCGCAGAGTTTCTCGAATACTTTGATGGCTTCTCCATAGGCTCGAATGATTTAACCCAGCTGACCCTGGGGCTGGACCGCGATTCAGGGCTGGTCGCATCGGCCTTCGATGAGCGTGATCCCGCGGTGATGAAACTGTTACAACAGGCTATCCAGGCTTGCCGGGCGGCAAACAAGTATGTCGGCATTTGTGGCCAGGGTCCGTCAGATCATCCCGACCTCGCGGTGTGGCTGGTCGATCAGGGTATTAGCAGCCTTTCTCTGAACCCCGACTCGGTGATAGAAACCTGGCTGCACATAGCCGAGCATTGCAAGGTCGAGTAGCGCATGCCTGTATTCAGTTCCCTGGCGCATGATATTGTCTGCGTAGATTCGCTCTATGTGCAGCCGCAGGTCGCCTCGATTTATCTGCTGCGTGGCGCGCAGGAAGTGGCCGTTATCGAGACTGGCACCAGCCATTCGGTAGACAACCTGCTGGCAACGCTGGCCGAACTAAATATCGACAGGTCGCAGGTCAAATACGTCATCCCGACGCATGTGCACCTCGATCATGCCGGCGGTGCCGGGGAAATGATGAAGCAGTTCAGCCAGGCCAGTCTGATCGTGCATCCGCGCGGTGCCAGGCACATGATCAACCCGGAAAAACTGATCGCCGGATCGATCGAAGTCTATGGTGCAGAACAATTTAAAAAACTCTACGGCGACATCATTCCGATCGACGAGGCACGCATTCTCATCGCCAATGATCTCGATAGTTTCCAGCTGGGCCCGCGCGAGCTACTGTTTATCGATACCCCTGGCCACGCGCGCCATCACTTTTGTATTTACGATCAGCAAAGCGAAGGAATTTTCAGCGGCGACACCTTCGGTATCAGTTACGCCCCGATGAAACAGCTGGCGCGAGGCCTGTTGCCGACCACACCGCCGGTACAATTTGATCCCGAGGCCCTGCCCCGCTCGATAGACCGGCTGATGCAATACAATCCAAAGCGGCTATACCTGACCCATTATGGCGAATACGCCGAACCATCGCGCCAGCTTGCCAGTTTTAATCGCTGGATCGATGATTATGTGAGGCTTTGCCGGGAGTTCAACCCGCTGGAACCCGGCTCGGAAGCGCCGCTGGAAAAAGCACTCGCTGGCCTGATCATGCAGGAACTGCAGGATGCTGACGACCTGCAACAGCTGGCGCGTATCCTGAAGACGGATATCCATCTGAATGCGCAGGGCCTGGCGCACTGGTGGCGGTCGACGCATGCCTGAAGCGCAGTGGAAACCGCATGTAACCGTTGCCGCCCTGTGTGAACGCGACGGCAAGTTTTTGCTGGTCAGGGAAAAGGCCGATGGTGGCATCGTCTATAATCAGCCGGCCGGTCACCTCGAAGCCGGGGAAAGTCTGGTCGATGCGGTGATTCGCGAAACCCTGGAAGAAACCCGCTATGTGTTTACACCCACAGCCATGCAAAAGATTTATCGCTACCTGCCCGAGCAGACTTCGCAGCGTAGCTATATGCGTTTCCTGTTTCGCGGCGAACTGGGCCAATCCGACGACGGCCAACTCGACGAGGATATCCTCTCGGTGGAATGGATGAGTTACGACGAAGTACTCGCCTGCCGTAAGCAGCATCGTTCACCGTTAGTGCTGCAGAGCATCGAGGACTATCGTGCAGGACCGGGCTATCCGCTGTCGTTGATCAGCCCTGAGTTTTCCTGACCATGTCGATTATCCGCCTTTTGTTACTGCTGCTCCCTGCCCCGTTGATGGCGGCTCCGAGTTTTCAGCAATGCTATGACTTTGGCTGTAAGTCGAAACAGGAAGTGCAATACAGCGAGGCGCAGTGGCAGAAAATCGGCGCCCTGTTCGATGGGGTCAGCGACAGCGCCTCGGAAAAGCAGGCCATCCGCAGCGCTATTGCCAGCATGGAAAAAATCAGCGGCGACATCAGCGGCACTCACCTGGACCGTGGTGGTAATTATCCGGGTGAAGATATACCCGGGCAGATGGATTGTATCGACGAGTCCAGCAACAGCTTCCAATACCTGTCTGCTTTACAGCAGTCGGGACTGCTCAAATGGCACCGGGTCGAAGACAGGAAACTCCGTATCGTCTGGTTTATTTCCCACTGGACCGCGGTGATTTCGGAGCTTCAGGGCGGTCGATTGTTCGCGGTCGATTCCTGGCACCGCGACAATGGCGAATTGCCGATAATCCAGCCGCTGGAAGACTGGAGCCGTAAGCGCAAATTTCCCGTCGAATACAATCCTGAACTGGCTTCGGGTTAAGAATATGTCAGCCTCACAAAAAGAAAAAATCATAGTCGGCATGTCCGGTGGAGTCGACTCCTCTGTTTCGGCACTGCTGCTATTGCAGCAGGGTTACCAGGTCGAAGGTTTGTTCATGAAGAACTGGGAAGAGGACGATACCCAGGAGTACTGCTCCGCGGCAGTCGACCTGGCCGACGCACAGCAAGTCTGTGACAGCCTGCAAATTCCACTGCATACGGTAAATTTTTCCAGCGAATACTGGGATCGTGTATTCGAATATTTCCTGCAGGAATATCGCGGCGGGCGCACCCCAAATCCGGACATCATTTGCAACAAGGAAATCAAGTTCAAGGCCTTCCTCGAGCACGCCCACACACTAGGCGGCGATAAGATAGCCACCGGTCACTATGTGCGCGCGCGTGTTGAAGCTGATCAAACCCTGCTGTTACGCGGCATCGACCAGAACAAGGACCAATCCTATTTTCTCTACGCGCTCAACCAGCATCAGCTGTCGCATGCGCTATTCCCGGTCGGGGAACTGGACAAATCCGAAGTGCGCCGCATCGCCGAACAAGAGGGTTTCGTGGTACACGACAAGAAAGACAGCACCGGTATCTGCTTTATCGGAGAGCGCAAGTTCAAGGATTTCCTGCAGCGTTTTTTACCGGCACAACCCGGCGCTATCTTTTCGCTTGCCGGCGAGGAACTTGGCCAGCACTCCGGCCTGATGTATTACACCATTGGCCAGCGCCAGGGGTTGGGTATCGGTGGTACCGAACAGGGTAGCGAACAACCCTGGTACGTGGTCGACAAGGACATGACGACCAATCGATTACTGGTTGCCCAGGGTATCGATCACCCGGCGATGCTTCACTCGCATTGCCGTATCTCCGACCTGCACTGGATCGCCAGGCCCGCACAGGAAACTGGCTTTGCCTGCAGCGCCAAGATCCGCTACCGCCAGCAGGACAGCGATTGCCTGCTGCGGGAAGTCTCGGCCAGCGATGCCCTGGTAGAATTTGTACAGCCGCAACGCGCGATTACGCCCGGCCAGGCGCTGGTGTTTTACCAGGGAGACGTTTGCCTCGGCGGTGGCACCATAGAATCGGCCTTTAACCCGTCATGAATCTATTGGAGCAACAAGCGCTGGCGCTGGCAGGGATTTTCCAGGCAGCCGAACAGGTAGAGCAACTGGCGTTGTCGGGTAGTTGCGACAAGATCGCGTTCGATTGCAGCCTGAATAGTATTTTCAGTTTTGATGCCGCCACCACAGAAGAAGTTTTCGGCGATCTGGACGGCTTGCAATGTGGATTCAGCGCCCTGGTTGCCTATCTCGGTGGTAGCAATGACAACTCCGGCAAGAACATTGCCTACTACGCCCTGTCGATGTTGAAGATCGCCAAACGTCTGACTACTGACCCGGTCTTATCGGAAAAACTGCTGCAAAACCTGCAGACCATGGAAACGCGATCGCGCGAATTCGATCTCGGAAAAAACAGTCTTGTTGCCCGTATCGATGGCCTCTATCAGGATACTATTAGCAGCCTGCAGCCACGCATTATTGTTCGCGGGGAGCAGCTTCACCTGCGCAACAACGAAAATGCCGGCAAAATCAGGAGCATGCTATTCGCCGGGATTAGATCCGCGGTGCTGTGGCAGCAGCTCGGTGGCAGCAAATGGAAACTGTTGTGGCAACGCAAGGCTTATGTGGACTTTGCCAGGCAATTCATACAGCAAGGCTAGATGTGGTGTTGCTCGCGTATGCTGGCGAGTAAAC
>CAXBMV010000304.1:0-4737 GCA_963976575.1 uncultured Gammaproteobacteria bacterium
TTTCCTGCGAGACAAAAGGCAGGCCGCCGGAAAATCCTTCGGCCGACGAAAACAACGAGACCCAGGCGCCGACCAGAGCGAAGGCCAATAGAATCAGCGCGGCCAGGCTATCGTTAACACGGCCGTGTTGGCCGAGCAGTGCCATGCAGCCGGCGATGATGAACACCAGTCCGCATAGCGCCAGTACCCAGGGCGGTGCATGCAGCTTGTCGGGGTCGACTTCGAGGACCCCGGCGGCGATCGCGATCGGGTAAAGCCCGAGTAATATACATAGCCAGCCCCAGCCAGGGTTTAGCGGCGCAAGCTTTGCCATTTGGCCTTGTCTATGCTGTAGCAATACCAGCAATCCATGGTCGGCGAAATCTTCAAGTCTTCCTCGTGGCTGAATTCGGCGCCAATCTTCACAATCGCTTTTTGTGAGCGGATATTATCTGGTGAGATATGAAACCAGACGCGATCATAGTGCTCGAAGGCATGGTCGAGCATGAGTTGCTTGAATTCGAAATTGGTATCGCCGCCCCAGTAGGCGCAGGCAAGAAAGCTGAAGCCGATGGAAATGTCATCGGCAATTGTGTCGAGCAGGTAGTAGCGTGATGAACCGATGATGTCACCGCTGGCGTTATCGATAGCGACTACGCAAGTCTTGCATGCCATCGCTGCGCTGAACCATTTTTCAAACTCATCTTGCTGGTAGCGCAAAGGACTTGGGTGGCCGGCCCAGATGCGTTTGTCGGAGGCGCAGGCGTAGGTGGCCGCAAAATCGTCTTCATGAATCGGGCGCAGCGAAATGGTATTGCCGCTGAGGCTGGGTTGAAAATTGAAATTCTGGTTTTCCTTCATCACGGATTACTCCTCTACCTTGCCGCGCAACTGTTTGGTCTTGCCGTGTTTGGTTTTGCTGTCCATGCGTCTTTGCTGTGAACCGCGGGTCGCCCGTGTTGGTCGTCTGGTTGGGGCAACCTGGGTCACCGATTGAATCAGTTCCTGCAAACGCTGCAGCGCGTCGCTGCGGTTTTTTTCCTGGGTGCGAAATCTCTGTGCCTTCAATATCAGGACACCATCCTTGCTGATGCGTCGATCCTTGAGTTGCAACAGGCGTTGCTTGTAAACCTCGGGCAGCGAAGAAGCCACTATGTTGAAACGCAGATGAATCGCCGAGGAAACCTTGTTGACGTTCTGCCCGCCGCTACCCTGGGCGCGGATCGCGTCGAGTTCAATTTCTTCGTCGCCGAGTACGACGTTGTTGGTAATCGATAACATCAGCTCAATTATTTTTTCGGCTTGATTCGCACATACAGTGCTTTCGAATTGGCATTGTTAGTCTGCCGCTCCTCGACATCGAACAGGCCGATGGCATTGACCAGTTCGCCGAGTTTGCCGTAGCCGTAATTGCGCGGATCGAACTCCGAAGATTGCTTGGCAATATTGCTGCCTACCGGGCCGAGCTGGGCCCAACCGCTGTCATCCGAAGAAGCATCGACGGCATTGCGCAACAGATTCACCAGCTTGCTGTTGCGGCGCAGTTCACCACCTGATTTTTTCTCTATGGCTTCGCTGACATCGCTCCTGGCGCGTAACACCTCGGTATAGATGAATTTGTCGCAGGCGGAGACGAAGGCGGACGGGGGTTTCTTTTCACCGAATCCATACACCAGCAGACCAGCCTCGCGGATACGCGAAGCCAGCTTGGTGAAATCGCTGTCGCTGGAGACGATGCAAAAACCGTTGAACTTCCCCGTGTAAAGCAAATCCATCGCGTCGATAATCATCGCGCTGTCGGTGGCGTTCTTACCCTTGGTATAGGCGAACTGTTGCATCGGTTGTATCGAATGATCGAGCAGTACTTCCTTCCAGCCCTTCAGGCTCGGCGCCGTCCAGTCGCCGTAAATTCTCTTCACGCTGGCGACGCCGTAATTGGCAATCTCGGAGAGCAGGCTGTCAATAATGGTTGGCTGGGCATTGTCGGCGTCGATGAGGACCGCCAGCTTGTTGGTATTTTCCATGTTGCTTCCTGTTTCGTGGTTTACCGCGGATTTTATCCGCCGTGACCGAATGAATTCCCCGGCCGGTGGCGGCATAGTAACTGCTTTAACCGGGCTTTGCAGTGCCGAGCCCGTTCGTGACGGGCGTCAGGCGAATCGCCGAGCCGCCCTTTCGCGCGCCCTGGCCGCCTCCACTTCGCGATTCTTCGGCGCTGCCGATGTCACCAGGGCTTCGAGCAGCCGCGTGGCCGATTCGGTAATTTCGTTGATGGCCAGCTCGAAAGCGGCCTCGTTGGCCTTCGATGGCCGCGCCGAACCGCTGAGCTTGCGTACGAATTGTAGCGCGGAAGCGCGTATTTCCGCCTCGCTGGCCGGTGGTTCGAAATTGAACAGAGTTTTAATGTTTCTGCACATGGTTTTACCCTCCGTGTGGAGCGAGTCAGCTTAACGACTCAGGACATAAGTCGTTTGTGGATAACTTATTTTATTTCGGTTTATAGCCGCTGGCTTCATCGAGAATTTTTGATTTCCATGCATTAAAATCGGAGGCATAAAATTGCGTTTTACCTGACTCGTGAGACCACAGCACCACGGGCCATTCCCCCGGCATTTCATTGACGGAATAATCGAAACAGAAAAAATCGCCAGTCCTGAAATCGGCGAAAGGCAAAAGATGACGAAACAATTCATTGCTGAAGCTGGACGTCCATTCGGCCCATTCATTGTTCAGGTTGTAGGCCAAAGACTCCCAGGTTTTTCGGGTATCACGCTCATCTCGAACCGGATAGATATGGATGTAATCCAGCTCCAGGCCATTGTTTTCCAGCAGCCAGAGTTTAAAGGACAGGGGTAGCTTACGGCCGAGCAAGCGTTCCTCGATTGCAATGGCTTCCTCGACGGTTCCGACTATTCTTGTTCTTGCCATGGCTTCGACTGACCGCTTGGGCGCGCTTCAAGCGAGCCGTTGAGGGCAAACGCATAAACAAACAAAACAGTCGTCGAGCTGCGCCTTTGCTTGTTGTTTAACTCGTTATCCATCGGTTACTTATTGTGATTGGGGTTATACACATAAGCGCGATTTTACTATGTAGCAGATAAACTGCGAAAGAGATAATTCATAGAAAAACGTCTGAGTTGCGCATGTGATTCTCAGGAACCCTTGTCCGTTGGTTTCCATGTGGCCGGAGGTCTTTCGTCGAACTGCGGCAGACCATCATTGATTTCATGCCACTTTGCCCTGGAAGCTACGAAAATATGTGACTCCGGCCTTATACCCGGATCTCCCTCGACTGTACCCAGGGTTATCGAGGTGATCCTGCCTTTCTCGGTTCCAGCTAAAGTCGAGCCACAGTCACCACAAAAACACCAACCGGCACCGGCTTTGGTTTCGTAGATTTTTATCCGGTCTTCGCCGCAGATCCATTTGAAGTTGCCTGGTTTGAAATCTGCATAGGTCGAAAACGCCGCGCCATGCTGTCGCCTGCACATTGAGCAATGGCAATGATCCGAGTTAAACAATGGCCCGGTGATCTGGTAACCCACCTGACCGCATAAACAACCACCTTTAATTGTTACCTCGGGCTTCATCAATCGGCTCCTAAAGTTCAGCTATGTGCCAAGCTACGCTGGGGTCAAACTGGCAGGCCTGGCCCGCGAAACTCAACTGTTGGCATGATAGTTCATTGCTTGCCACTACTGCAAAATCGAAACAGATAGCCATCGGGGTCTTGTGCGATAAATTGATTCTGAATATGTACTTCATTGCCACATCGATAAGACATGGTTTCCATTTCGAGGTAGATAGATTCAGGCGCTTTTTGCTGTATACGGGAGTAGAGTTTTTCCAGGTCTGCCACATCCCATTGAAAGTTTACCCCTCTACCCAATGGTTTCTGCATTTCACCCGTTATCCAGCGCCTGCCTTCGCTGGCAATACACTCGACCATAATATCGACACCATCCAGGGTGAAACGCGCAAACTTTTCCTCTACTCTTTCGTACTTTATCTCGAAGCCAAAAACCTCCGTGTAGAACTTCTTCGTGGCATCAATATCAGTGCAATATAATTCCGCTATCAGTTTTAAGTCAGACATCCGAACCTCATATCATATTCGCCTTCAGTAATCGGCGAATGCGAGCGCGCAAGTGACAGGGGAAGGAGGAGCGCTCATCCTTGATTACACCGATATAAAACACTTCGCAGCAGCGGACGCTTTGCCCGACTACTTGTGTTTGTTACGCAGTATTTGTTCTTGAATTTCGCTATGGTCATAGTCGGGCGCTACTTCGACTATGTCCATGCCTATAAAATTGATGCCCTGCAATCCTCGCATAATTTCGAGAGCTTGGTTCGATGTCAAACCCCCGGGAACAGGTGTACCCGTACCCGGAGCAAATGCAGGGTCGAGGGCATCGATGTCGAAGGTCAAATAGGCTTTGTGGTTTTTCACAACCGACTTGATTTTCTCCACGGTCGCATCGATTCCGATACGGTGTACGCTCGGAGCATCGATAACCTCAAAGCGATCTTTTTCTTTGTCGTAATCGGTTCTTATCCCGATTTGAACTGATCTGTCCGGGTCGACCAGGCCTTCTTCTACTGCCCGGTAAAACATGCAGCCATGGTCATAGGGATTATCATTTCTTTCGGTGTCCGTATGTGCATCAAAATGAACAAGTGAAACAGGGCCGTGTACTTTTGCGACTTCCCGTAGAATTGGCAATGCAACAAAATGATCACCACCGAGACTTAAGG
>CAXBMV010000305.1:0-4727 GCA_963976575.1 uncultured Gammaproteobacteria bacterium
ATGCCCATATCGCCAGCCTGTGTTTCATCGATTTCTGCGATATCTGCTCCTGGGGTATGGGCTGTATCACAGCGTCGTGAACCAGTAGTCGGTAAATATATTCTATTTTCTCGGTGGCCGAATCGGTGGGTTCGAACTCGACCACACCGCGCTGTTCTCCGTAACGGATGCCGGCCTCGATGGCTTTTTTTACCAGTTCCTTTTCATCTTTCAGTTTCTTCATCAGAGACTCCACATTCAAGCTGTCAACTACCGGATCATCAGAACGGAATCAGGCAGCGGTAAATTGCCCGGCCGTGGTAATTTTCGCAAAAGGCATGCCCAGCGCTGCCATGAAAGCTGCCTGTACATCGGCTGCGGCAATGCGCCGCCCGTCGTATTCCAGGTCACGGGTTGCGCAGGCGTCGGCGATGACCTGGCATTGAAAACCCAGGTCGAATGCAGCTCGCGTCGTGGTATCAATACACATGTGCGTCATGGCTCCGCAAATGACCAGACTTTCGACACCGGCGTCCTTCAGTTTTTGCGCCAGTGGCGTATCGCGAAAGGCGCTGGGGAAATGCTTGGTCAGCAGCAGTTCGTCTTCGCCAGGTTTCACCGACGGGTGGATCTCACAGCCCGCGGTTCCGGGCACAAAAAAGGTAGCGCCTTCGCGCAAGGCGAGATGCTGAATATGAAATATCGGTAATTGATGTTCGCGAAAATAATCGATTAGCAAGCGACAGTTTTGCGCAGCCGACTGCATATTGACCAGTTCCATGCTGCCACCGGGGAAATAGTCATTCTGCACGTCGACTACTACCAGACCTTGATTCATTGTTCATTACTCCCGCTGACTGTTGCACGATTGACCACACAAGCGATGGATTCGTTTCCGCCCGCTTCGCTTTCGACGGTTGTTGCCATTAGCGGCCGGCCTTTTTGCCCACTGCCGATTTTATAAGTTTTCCCAATTGTTTGTCCTTTTTCTTTTTATCCTGGTAGGACATGCTATTGAATTCCGACTCCTGCTTTAGTTTCAGATAATTGCGATACCTGTCTGCACCGAGCTGACCACTGGCGATGGCGTCACCTATGGCGCAACCTTTTTCATTGTTATGGCTACAGTTTGAAAATCGACACTGCGTTGACAGTTCGATAATATCTTCGAAGCTTGCCTCGATGCCACTGTCGACGCCGAGATTGCCCAGCTCGCGCATACCCGGTGTGTCGATAATCATCGCTGCCGATGGCAGTACCTCCAGTTCCCGCCGAGTGGTGGTATGTCTGCCCTTGCCATGCTTGTCGCTGATCTCGGCAGTAGCGAACTTCCCCTCGCCTATGAGCTGGTTTAACAGGGTTGTTTTGCCGACACCCGATGAACCCAGCAGACAATAGCACTGCCCGGGTAGCAACAGGGCTTTTATGCTATCGATATTTTCCCCGCTGTGGCCGCTGCAAGCATAAACGGGCGTAGCCGACGCGATTTCGCGAATACTGTCGCACAGGCGGGATATTTCGGCATTCGATTGCAGGTCGCATTTGCTCAGTATCACGATTGGCCTGATACCACTGTCGTTGACCATTACCAGATATCGTTCCAGCCGCCTCGGGTTGAAGTTCAGGTCGGCCGACTGCAGGATAAAGGCGGCATCAATATTTGCTGCGATCGACTGATAGTCGATTAGCTGTCCGGCGACCTTGCGTCGCAACAGGGTTTTACGCGGGAACAGGTCATGGATGATAGCGTGGCTGTCGTCGTCGAAGAACTGCGCGTAAACCCAGTCACCGGTGGTGGGCAGGGCGCTGCCGGAATCACTGGCATAAAGCAGTTTTCCGGCGAGTTCTGCATAGACTGGATTATCACCCCGGCTCAGCAACCAGGCCTGTCTTTCCACGCTGACGACGCGGGCGATTTCGCAAGCCTGCAGTTTTTCGTCTTCGATCCTGCTGCGAAACCAGTTATCAAAACCCATGGCGGTTAGCTTTTCCACCCGATATCACTCCTTTCGTCTAACCGGTTTTACTCCCGGCTGAAAAAATCTACCAGCAATTCAACCTCGGGCCCAAGGTCCAGGCCTACCGCCAGGCCGGGTACCAGCACCAACTCCTCGCCGGCGGCTATAGAAACGGGCTGATTGTCGTCCAAACCATCGACCAGATTCAAGTTTCCGCAAGTGACCCGAAGCAGGCCCCATTGCACTACCGGGTCGAGTCGATCCTGTAAAGCGTCTGCCAGCAAGGTATCGGCATTGATTTCGATTGGCGCATCATCCGGGAGCAGACCTTGCGGCATTTCACGTCGATCACAGCGCAGGCAGTTCAGACTCGTGCCAAGACGGGCATTTCTACCTTCGTCAGTTACTACCCAGGGTCGGCTGATCAGCGGTGGATTGTGGCGTTGGTGCTGGCCGTGAAAGCACTCCAGTTCCGCCACCCAGTGGTTTTCATCGTCCAGGTGAAAGCCGGTTATGGATCTAAGCATAGCTAGGGCAAAGCAGGTTCATTGAGACAACACAGAGCCTAAACGGGGAGCGCCTGCATGCGTCGCAGTTGCCTGTCGTGGACCGTCGATAGCAGTAACAGGGCGACTAGTGCCCCTAGCAAGGCCATTGCCATATCCGATTGAGTGTCCCAGATATAGCCCTGGGTTCCGAGAAATGCCTCGGCGTCTTCGCCGCTGGCCAGTGCTACCCACCATTCTATGATTTCGTAGAAGGCGCTGAATCCGAGGCAAAAGCTGACGATGAAAAAATTGCGCCAGGCTGCTTTGGCGACAATCTCGAATCGGATGAGGATTTCTCGGGCAATGATTGCGGGAACAAAACCCTGCGCTAAATGCCCCAGCTTGTCGTAATGATTGCGCTGCCAATCCATGGCCTGCGCGAGCGTATCGAACAGGGGTACTTCGGCGTAGGTGTAGTGACCGCCAACCATCAGGATCAGGCAATGCAGCAGAATGAGCAGGTAAGACAGGCTGGTTAACCTGAAACGGTTATAGCTGACGGCGATTATCAGCAGCGCTATCAGCGCGGGCAGAACTTCGAGAAACCAGGTGAAGTATTCCTTTGGTTCGACTGCCGACCAGGCAAAAACCGAAAGGTAAACCAGCAACCAGAGAATTTTCATTTTAGTCAGCCCGGTGGGCGATCGCGTTGTTGAAAATTTGCAAGTGGGGCCAGGCATCGTCGTAACGGCCAGCGCAGGGCATTGCGATAATCCGTAGATTAACTAAAAGTTCAGTAGCAGTTTGACAGCCATATCGCGGCATTGAACGGCATCTTCGGGAATCTTGCCACTCATTAATACGTCGGTAAAACCGTCCAGTTCCTTGGGCTGTGAACGGGTTAAATCCTTAAATCCCATGCTCCACTGCGAAAAGTTTCTCTCGGTGATCTAATCAGGTAATTACCGGCATTTCGCTCATCCCGTGTAATCGAGCCATAGATCTCGTCGACGTCGCTGGCCTCGCCCTCCAGTACCTGAAGGAATGAACGATCTTTGAACAGCAACATGCCAGTGACATTCTGTCGCTTATTCCTGTCCCGGGCTTCATGTAACAAATCCAGTAAATCGATTTCGGTCATTACGCGGGTGGCGGAGCTGATATAAATGAGATGGATCATGTGCTCGAAAGTAACAAAAAATGAGAGCCCAGTAAATCAATAACCGATTACAGTTCGACCGGCGGGGCGACAGTCCTGGCAGGGAAGATACTGCCATATGGTTTAGAGCAATGTAGAATGGCTGCTTTGGGCGTCTTCCATGGATCCGAAACTGGACCGTTGCTTTCCCTCGCTGGCGCACATAGAAAAACGGGCGTTACGGCGTTTGCCGAAATTTATCGCGGATTATATTTATTGTGGCATGGGCAACGGCGCGGCAGTAATACGCAATCGCGAGACGCTGGATGCCCTACAGTTATTGCCGCGTTATTCATGCGATCCGGGCGGCGTCGATAGCGGCGTAGATTTTCTCGGTAGGCACTGGCGGGCACCCTTTGGTATTGCGCCGGTGGGCCTGGGCAGTTTTGCCTGGCCGCGCGCGGCGGAATGCCTGGCGCTGCAGGCACGGCATAGCAACATACCCTTTTGTGTTTCCAGTTTTGCGCTGGCCAGCCTGGAGGATCTCGGCGCAATAGCCGGAGAAAACGCCTGGTTTCAATTGTACCGGCCAAATCGCGCCGAAATCGAAAGCGATTTGGTCGAACGCGCGGTCGATGCCGGCTATCAGACGCTCATGGTTACCGTCGATATTCCGGCTGCGATGCGTCGTGCGCATGATATTCATAATGGTTTTAGTATACCGCCGCGCTTTGACTGGACCACGCTCTGGCAAGTTCTAAGCCACCCGGCCTGGTCGCTGGCGCTTGCTGGTCAATGTCTTAAACAGGGGTTCCCTGACTTTGCCAGCTTGTCACCCTATGTACCCGAAGGGCTTGATCCGGTTCAGTCCATGCAATTCAAATCCGATTTAACCCTCGGAAACATCGATCAGCCGGCGATGACCCGGCTACGCCGACTATGGCCGGGAAAACTTATCGTTAAAGGGGTGCTCGACCCCGAGGATGCGCTGCGTTATCGCGATTGGGGCGCGGACGCGATACTGGTATCCAATCACGGTGGGCGTCAGCTCGAAGCCGCACCCAGCGCTTTGCAACAGTTGCCCGCAATGCGCGCCGCCCTCGGTGATGACTATCCATTGCTGGCCGATGGTGGCGTCCGCAGTGGTATCGATATTTGTCGCAT
>CAXBMV010000306.1:0-4725 GCA_963976575.1 uncultured Gammaproteobacteria bacterium
TCTATCGTCACCATCAGTTCGAATTCCGGCACCACGCCACGAACCGCGCTCGGCGCCTACCCGGCTTCGAAAGCCGGCTTGAATCACGCGATGAAATGTCTCGGACTGGAGCTGGCCGTATACGGCATACGCTGCAACCTAGTTTCACCGGGCTCCACCGACACAGCAATGCAGCGATCATTTCAGACCAAGGAGAGCGATCTCGATGGCGTCATTAATGGTGATCTCGAGAGATGGCGCCTCGGCATTCCACTCGGGCGCATGGCCGACCCCGACGATGTCGCTGACCTGGTGTTGTTTCTGCTATCGGAACAAGCGCGCCACATCACCATGGAAAACATCATTATCGACGGTGGTGCCACGCTGGGTGCGCGCTAGACGGCGCGTTATTTAATAGACGGCCTTGCCACCGCTAATCTCGAGCAATGCACCACACATATAGCGCGAATGCTCGGAAGCGAGGAATAGCACAACTTCTGCGATATCTTCCGGCTGGGCAATGCGGCCCAGCGGCACACTCTTATCCAACTCTGCAAGGGCCGTGTCCGCATTCAGGCCGCGTGTTGAGAACCCGGTGCGTAACATCGGCGTGTCGACTTCCAGCGGGCAGACCGCGTTCACACGAATACCCTGATGGGCGTGATCGCGCGCGAGGCACTGCGTCAACGAAGCGACCGCCGCTTTGGTCATGATGTAAATCGGATGCGCCGGACCCGGGTGTGTGCCCCAGCAGGATGAGGTATTGATAATCGCGCCGCCGCCATTCTCGGCAAGTATCGGAATCGCCGCACGGCATATCCTGAAGGGCGCCTCGACATTCACCGCCATCGAGCGGGCAAAGTCTTCATCGCTGGCTTCGGTGATCACGCCACGCGTGATAATGCCCGCGTTGTTGACCACAATATCGAGCCCGCCAAGCGCATCACGCGCAGCCGCGGGCAGGCCATCGGTGTAATCCTTATCCATCAGATTTCCAGGCAGACAGATATCGGCCTTTGAACCCGCGAGGTCAATGTCAGACGCGGCCACGGTCGCACCGGCGGCCTGAAACAGAGCTAGAATTGCCTGCCCTATGCCTCCGGCTGCACCGGTTACCAGTGCCTTTTTATCTCGTAAATCCATGCCTTTCACCCTTGTCTGCCAAATGATTTGTCGATGCTGCTAGTTTGCACATTCCCCGCTTCCAACAAAAGAAAATCGCAAAAGTTTTTGCACCTTTACCTTCGCTCGAATTCCGTATTCATGCCCTGTTCCTGCCTCAAACTTAACGAGAACGAAATTAAGAATTGACTTTTAGTTCTAACTAGGACTAATATTTATCACTACTTTTTAAGAGGCACTGCCATGGATACCCGAAAAGCCGCGAAACAGGACTTTCTGCCGTTGATGCGGGCCCTGGTACGCGCTTACCAGGGGTTTACCAACTACGATGCCGCCGGTTACCGGGAATCTGGTTTGACACCATCGCAGGCCGACGTGATTTTTACCTTGGGCAATACCGACGGTCTGACCTGCAAAGAAATCGGTGACCTCACCTTGATTACCAAAGGCACCCTGACCGGAGTGATCGACAGGCTGGAGAAAAAACAACTGGTTGAACGCTACGCCTGCCCCTCAGACCGACGCTGTATCCGCGTAACCCTGAACAATCGCGGGCGGGACTTGTTTGAGCAAGAGTTCCCGCGCCAGATCAAATACCTGAAACAACGCTTCGACCGCCTTAATGCGACTGATCAGCGCCAGGCCACCCATTACCTGCAAAAATTGGCAGACCTGTTCTGAGTATTTTTTGGCGTCATTAGTACTGATTAGAACTAAATTCTAATCAACCCCGGGCATCTCCGACTTTGCTGGCAGTTTTCCCGGATTTTCAGAACGCGGTTTTAGACGGCCGCCATTTATGACACAGGAGTAGCATCATGAGTAATGCATTAAATAATCAGGCCGGTGATTCCGGCGCAAGATACGCCGCATTGATACTGCGCGTGAGTCTCGGTGTGATGTATATCGCACACGGCTTGCTCAAGGTACTTGTTTTTACCCTGCCCGACACAGCGCAGTTTTTTGATTCGGCCGGGTTTCAGGGCTGGATGGCCTACCCGGTCGCCTTCGCCGAAATCGGTGGTGGTGTATTGCTGATCGCTGGCTTCGCAACACGCCAGGTTGTGCTGGCTCTGATTCCAGTCCTGCTCGGAGCATTTGCCGTGCATGCTGGCAATGGCTGGTTATTCACCAATGCCAACGGTGGCTGGGAATACGTCGCCTTCCTGATCAGCGCTTCTGTGGTTCAGGCTCTGCTCGGCAATGGCGCTTTTGCGCTGCGCTTTAACCGATCAACTGGGCAATTAGATCCCGGCTCCGCGATATCGGATTGACAGCCAAGTTAACCGGGGCAGGCTTCATACCTGCCCCGGTGTGGTTGTTACCCGCTTGAATGTCTTTAGATCACAGTAAAGCAGGAAATTTTTGATTAAAACGCTGGGCTGCCGCCTGATACTTGTTAAGCTGCACCCCGTCTCAACACCTCTCAATTCTATGCATGAATAGCTGGACCCAACTGGCAGATTCGAAGATACCAAACAGCTCCGGAAATCTGCAGCTGTGGCAGCGTGGCGAAGAATTTGCGATCCGTATAGTCGGTGTGCGAGGCGATTTGATGAATAGCCGCATGCACGGCTCCGAAGACGCCCTCGCCGAACTCGCCTGCAAGCGCCTGAACAAACTAGAGGGTGCTCGCGTACTGGTCGGTGGCCTGGGCATGGGGTTTACCCTCGCCGCCGCGCTGGCCGTGTTGTTACCTTCGGCAAAGTTGACCGTTGCAGAGTTGATTGCCGGGGTGGTGGATTGGAACCGGGGACCATTGGGTGCCTGTGCAGGCTATCCGCTGGAAGACCCGCGAAGCAATATACATATTGGTGATGTCGCCGAACTTTTGCAGCAAGCGACGCTATACGATGCGATCCTGCTCGACGTCGATAACGGCCCCGAGGCGATGACCCACGCAGACAATGAATGGCTTTATTCAGCGGCGGGATTACGGGCGTTAATTAAATCGTTGCGCCCGCAAGGCATAGCGGCGATCTGGTCAGCGAGTCAGAACCCGGATTTCAGCAAGCGCCTGAGGCGAGCCGGCTTCAAGGTGGAAACCCGAACCGTGAGAGCACGTCCGGGCAAGGGTAGCCGCCATACGATTTTTCTTGCACAGAAGCCAGTAAGCGGCGCCGTTGGTTAGTGCCTGGTCGTATTGACCTCGGGTTTTTCATTGTTCTCAACAGCTACACCAGCCGCCTCTGCTTCGCCTTTTTCGCCAGCTTCGTCCAACGCTTCGACATTAAGTACCGGTTCCATAGGTTCTACGGTATCGTCGGAATCGCTTGCTGTCTCGGCATCTTCAAAACTGGCAATGTTGTCGGCAGCGCCTTCTGCATCCGCTGCACCGGTATTAAAATCGACCGATTGCACGGCATAGTCGACCGCAGGGCCTGCCGGGCTTGTCCCTGATTCGGCGGCTTCGACCAATGGCGATGCGACAGAAGCATCGGCGGCGCTATCGTCACCGTCAACGGCGATGGATACCCTGCCCTCGTGCTTTTCCAGCAGATTGGTAAAGTTGCGGTTGTCACCAAGGGTTTGCGCGCCCTCGGCGAGGTACTGATACACCTTGACGTAGTTTTGCGTCAAGTCGTTCACCAGTTCGGAAGTTTTGTCGAAGTGTTGATTCACGCTGGCCTTGAAACTGGCCATCTCCTCTTTGGAAGACTCCAGTTCGCTTTTAATTTTATCGGCCTGTTTCACCGATGGCGCCAGCAGGCGATACGCCAGTGCACCAATTAACACGCCGCAAACCAGCGCGATAATACCTATTTGCCATACCGGGGTTGCGTATTCCAAGTGACCTCTTAACTATCGATGATTTAAAAATAGTCGCTAATTATAAGTTATCTGAGGCTACTTTCATATGAACGGGTAACTCACAGCTGCGCAGCTGTGACCGACAAATGCTTCAATCCAGGCAGAGAACCATGCCGACTTCATCATGGAAGCCAGACATGGCAGATGCCGTGGTCTACAGGATCAGGATCACAAGTATGATAATCAACAGCAGATTGGTGGTGCTGACACCGGCACCTGCGGGTAACTGCTGCATTTGTCCCTGTAGTTTGCGGACTTCCGTATCAGTTAACTGCGCGACGCGTCTGCTGGCATCATCCCGGGTGACACCGAGCTCGATCATTTGCCGGGCCAGTTGCTGGCGCGGATTCGGGTTGAGGATTTGCTCACGCTCGGGTTCGGCGCTGAACTGGGTGCCGGCCTGCAGTGCGGCCTGCGCCGGTAAAGCGACCAGACTGAACAACAAGACTAGAAAAATATTAATACGCGATTTCATCGACAACTCCTGAAAGGTTCGCGCAACTATACACCCATAACCCGCTGTTCAAGTCATTTACTATCGGGTTAGCAGTGATTCATGGCCATAGAATACATGCCAGGGTGAAATATCTTCATCCAGAAAATCGGTTCAAGAAATTCGCGGAAAACGCGATCTATTCCGCAACCGCATCACCAGTTATCGTTTGCTTTAAAACGATATTTCGGCATGATCACGCTTCAACCCGCCTATACCCCGGATCTGAGAAATGTCGATAGTATCCTTTGCAACCATTAGCACCAATATGCGTCGGATATTCGTATCGCTGGCGATCATCAGTTTGGCCAGCATAGCCT
>CAXBMV010000307.1:0-4712 GCA_963976575.1 uncultured Gammaproteobacteria bacterium
TTGTTTATCAAATGCTTGCCAGCGAGCGTGTGCTGCTCGACCAGGCGGAAAGCCTCGGTGCCGGTTATGACCTGGTCTGGCAGGATATCGAATTACGGGGCGAACCCACCCGGGTATTCTTCTATCAGGCGCCAGCCGGGTACATCGATGACAGCCTGCTTCCATATCACTGGTACAAGCAACTGGTAGTGCAGGGTGCGAGATATCACCGCCTGCCTGAAACCTGGCTGGCATTATTGCAGCAGGTGGAATCCAGGCAAGACCCGGACCGCGAGCGAGATGCGCTGCACCAGCGTATCCTCGAGGCAGCCCGGGGTTAATCCCGCCCCAGATCGGGCAGACGCGGTTTCCAGCCACAACTTCGGGCAAACGATAATTCGATCACAAATCCTGTCGCGCGAATGGCCTAGCATTACCCCTGTCGAATACAAACCGCTACAGCAGGGACTTGTGACATGGTGCTATACGCAGAGGAAAGAAGCAGTACTACCCAGTTTGAGTTGGGAGAAATGTTTCATCGTGGTGAATCCCGCACGCGCGACTACGAGCAAGCCTTCAAATGGTATATGTGCTCTGCGAAGAAGGGTTATCGGCGCGCTCAGCACAGGCTTGGCAGTATGTATGCGCGCGGGCAGGGTGTCGCTACGGACCCGATTAGAGCCTATGCCTGGTGCAAGCTGTCCGCCTATCAACAATCCAGGCATGCGTTGCGTAAACTGAAAAGAGGTTTTTTCCCTGAATGATAAAAAAGATTCTGGTGGCTACTGACGCTTCGGCGGCCTCAAATCGTGCAGTAAGTTTTGCAGCTGACCTCGCGGTCACACACGAAGCAGAACTACTGATTCTCAATGTAATACGTGACATGCAGTTACCCGCAGAGCTTAAATCGGCCCCCGAGTTTGAAGCTTTTAACGATGCCCGCGAAGAGATGATGCGCAAGGCAGCCGACAGAATTCTAGAAAACGCGATGAAGCTGGCAAAGGAAGCCGGCGTTAAGAAAGTCCAGACGGCGATAGGCTGTGGCGACCCGGCAACCAGCCTGACTGGATTTGCAAGACGCCGTAGCGTTGACCTCATCGTCGTAGGCACGCGCGGTCTGAGCAAGAACAAGGCTTCATCAATGGGCAGCGTTTCACGCAAACTGCTGGACCTCGCCGAAATCAATTGCCTGGTGGTTCACTAAGCGCAATTGCCTCGTCCCCTGGGGCTTCGTAGCCGATTTACCGTTGTTTCAATTCCTTTGCATTGTTCCCCCTCGGGATTATCGCCGAAGGGCTTCACGCGGAGACACAGGGGCGCGGCGGAATTGATGTAGTGCCGCGGCAGGGATGCTTCTTAAAATTTAATAAATCAGACCGTCATCCCGGAATGCGCTGCGCGCATTCGCGCATTAAAGCTTACCGGTTTTTTAGACCGTGGGTTCACGCGGAGGCGCGGGGGCGCGCGGAGGTCGCGGGGGATATGATGTGGTTCCACGGCAGGAATACTTCTCAAATTTAATAAATTATACCGTCATCCGGGAATGCGCGTAGCGCATGTCCGGGATCTCCAAACGCCATCGCGTCATTCGTCGGGAGATCCCGGACAACGCCTACGGCGTTTCCGGGATGACGTTCAATGTATTGGGGTTCGCACAGAGGGCGCGGGGGTATTAGTGATTTTTTAGCCTGTCATCGTGAGGTGTGACCCAATGCATCGGACCGAAGGGATCCAATGATACTTGTACGATCTCGAGGTATGGAACCACATCACATCCCCCGCGAGCTCTGCGAGAATCTTTTTAGTCCCCCTCCAAATCGCGAGAGTCTCTAATTCGGTGACTGCTTTCAAAGGCCGAAATCATAATCAGCGAATCCTGCTATTTCGCCTCCAGGCGCAAAAGACTGAACCACCAAATTCCCTTCTCAGCGTCCTCTGCGCCCCCGCGCCTCCGCGTGAACCCGGGATGACGAGATTCAGAAGTTGTTGTTAACCGGCCTCGGGTGGCGGCATATCGCGCACGCGAGACTTGGTGGGGTCGTAAAAAGGGAAGGGCACCACTTTCGCCGGCAGGCGTTTTTGCTTGCCATCAAGCTTGCCTACTTCGACTTCGGTACCGAGTTCGCTGTGCTCTACCTGGATGCGACAAAGCGCAAAATTCTTGCGCAGTATCGGCGAGCGCACCGCGCTGGTAATTTCACCAACCTGGTTGCGGCCAATATTCACACAATCGCCATTGGCGGCTAATTCGTCGCCGCTGAGTTCCAGCCCTACGAGTACGCGTTGGGGATTTTCCTTGCGCTTTATCAAGGCGGCCTTGCCGATGAAATCGTCTTCCTTGGTTTTCAGGGGCACGGTAAACGGAATGCCGGCTTCGAAGGGGTCGGTTTGATCGCTGAATTCGTAACCGGCAAAAATCAATCCGGCTTCTACGCGCAGCATGTCCAGCGCTTCCAGTCCCAGGGGCGTCAGGTCAAAGGGGCCGCCGGCTTCCCAGACGGCATCCCAGACCGCGGGCGCGTCCTTCGGGTTGCAAAAGATTTCGTAGCCGAGTTCGCCGGTATAACCGGTACGCGAGACAATAATCGGGATGCCATACTCATCGCCTATGCGCGCTATGGAAAAGCGGAACCATTCCAGTTCTTCGACACTGGCCTGATCGGGGCGGGTCCAGATGATGTCTTTGAGGATTTCGCGACTGTTCGGGCCCTGAATCTGCAGGTTGTGTAGCTGATCGGTGGAGTTTCTCACCCAGACGTTTTTCAATCCGAGTTTCTCGGCCTGTTCGCGCAGCCAAAGCCCGCTTTCATCGCTACCGCCGACCCAGCGGAAATTATTCTCGCCGAGGCGGAACACGGTGCCGTCGTCGATCATGCCGCCGTTCTCGTAACACATCGCGGTGTAAACCACCTGACCGATGGCGAGGCGGCGGATATTGCGCGTGACGCAGGTTTGCATCAGCAGTTCGGCGTCCGGGCCGAGCACTTCGTATTTGCGCAGCGGCGATAAATCGATGATCGCGGCGCTTTCACGGCAAGCCCAGTATTCCCCTATGGCGCCATGCTTGGTATAGCTGTTGGCTAACCAGTAACCGTTGTACTCGGTGTAGTTTCGAGTATGAAGTTGGGTCTTCGGGTGAAAACCGGTTTCCTTGGTGAGTTGTTTTTCTGCGTCTGTTGTCATTCTATAGGCCATCGCTTTGCTAAATGAATTCTTGCCCGAGTACACACGCATGTGGATATCGGTCGGGTTCCAGCCGTTGGCCGGGTCGATATCGCAGGGGCAGGCGGAAGATACGCAGACCATGTCTTTGAGTGCGCGCATCAGTACGTAATCGCCGGGTCGCGACCAGGGTGCGTCGAAATACATCTGGTTGGCTTCGTCGATATTGGTATTGAAGAACAGGTTAATCGCCATCCATCCGGGTCGCGGTGCTATGCCGTAGGGCTTTAGCTGGCGATTGAAGTTGTCGGAGCAATTGACATGCCCTGGATAGCCCAGCTCTTCGTAGTACTTGGAGGTACAGGCGGTACCAAAACTGTCGTGGCGTCCGCAGGTGTCGCGCACCAGCTCGACCAGGGGTTCGAAGTCCTGGGTATAGAATTTCGCCAGTAGTCCCGGTGTCGGGTAGGAACGGCCCACCACGTGTCGCGTGCTGGTTGCGTCTATGCAGCGCTCCAGTCCCTTGTCCAGTGCGGCCATGTCGAAGCACTGGAAATCAGAGCACTCGCGTCCTTCGACATCGATGATCTGGATATATTGCCCCGCCTTGACTTCGTAGACGTAGGCGGTGCGGGCATCGATTCGGACATCCTGCAATGGGTCCGCGAGCGGGTCGGGCAGGTGGATAATGCGCTCGCCTTCGGGCGCTGGCAGGCGGTGGATGAACAGGATTAAATCGGTGAGCGTATCCTGCTGATCGACAAGCATGGGCTCGCCGGGCGCCGCAACTACTAAAGTTAAGTCTTCCTGCGCGGTAAAACGGCGGGAATCACCGGCGGGTGACTCTTCGCTGAATATCCGCGTACTTTCGGCAGACTCGAGAGAAATGTTTCGAAAGCGCAGCGTTCGTGCGAGCTTGATCGCACTGGCATCATTGCCGGCGAGAATCGCTTTGAAACCCTCCGCCTTGCCATTGGCAGTTGCGCCTATGCATTGCATGTCGCTCTTGCCGCGGCTATCGAATACGGTAATTTCCCCGATTTGCCGACCTTCCGGGCTGACCAGTTCAATGTCGTCACCGGCACGCAGTTCCAGCGCGGTAATACCCGCTGCGCGCACCACATAGCGTTCTGTGTTATCCGGCAGCGTGTTCAGTCCGGGTTCGAGTATGCCCTGGGGGGCGATAAACAAGGGTGCATTCATACGTCTGTCCTAATCGTTTTCGAGCAAGTCATCGTGCACACCGTGCATGTGTGCCTTGATCAGTTTTACCGCTTCGGCAGTATCGCGCGCTGCGATAGCCTCGTAAAGTGCCCGGTGTTGCCGATTGTAAAAATCCATACGATCCATGGTGAGCAGCTTGGCTTTCATACTACGCCACTGCGAATGGCGGCGGACCTCACTGATTCTTTCGTACAGCCAGTACATTAATTTATTGCGCGTACAACGCGCCAGCGCCATGTGAAAAGCCGTATCGGCTAGCGCAAATTTTTCCGAATCACCGTTGTTGTCTTCGCATTGGCGCAGCGCATTGTGCAAATCTTCCAGTTCGCGCGCGCTGGCGTTGGCTA
>CAXBMV010000308.1:0-4709 GCA_963976575.1 uncultured Gammaproteobacteria bacterium
CCCCTGGTTACGCCAACTGACGCTCAAGCAAATGCGCGGCTTCGACGCGATAGTCAGTTGCGGCAGTATCTCGGGAGCAGCCAGGCAATTGCACCTGACACCACCAGCGGTATCCCTGCAACTAAGAGAGCTCGAGAAATCATTGGGCGCGCCCTTACTTGAGCGCAGTGAATCGGGCCTCTACCCTACCCCGGTTGGTCGAGAGTTGCTCGCACTGGCGCAGAACTTCAAATCGGAGCTAAACGAGTTCGCAGCCAGTGTTGATGCACTAAAGGGAATCGATCACGGTATCGTATCGGTCGGCGTGGTGAGTACCGCACGATACTTTGCGCCGACCGTTCTGGCTGAGTTTTTAAAGATCTACCCCAATGTCAGGCTGCAGTTACAAATCGGCAACCGCCAAACGACACTGGGGAAACTGGAAGGCCTGGAGCTCGATTTCGCTATAACCGGGATTCCACCAGAGCATTTCGAAGTCGTCAGGGAATACATAGGCAAGCATCCACAAATCATCATCGCGGCTGCCACGCACCCGCTGGCTGGAAAATCACGCATTGCCCTGTCCGAGCTTAGCAATGAAACCTTCCTCTTGCGCGAAACCGGTTCCGGCACCCGCAGCATAGCTGACAGATTATTTGCGCGGCATAAAAAGCTGCCCGGAAGCGCGATGGAATTCGGCAGCAACGAAACCATAAAACAGGCCGTAATCGCGGGCATGGGCATCGCCCTGATATCAGCGCACACCGTTGCCGCAGAAATCGAGGGAGGGCGACTAGTGGCGCTTGACGTCAAGGGCCTGCCGATCAATCGCAAGTGGTTCGTGGTCAAACATGCGAACAAGCGCTTCCTGCCCTCGGCCCAGGCCCTGTGGAACTTTATCGCGCGCAATGGCAAGCATTACCTGCCCCACAGCTGATGGCAATATCACAGAAGCACAGACCAGGCAGTTACATAACTTGCCCCGTCTACCTCCTCGGTGTTATATCTTTGCAGCCTTAATCGGTTAATATCGCCGCTGGCGGAAGCGATTATTTATGCATGCTTCCGGCCAGTATTCACAATTGAATTTTCAGGTTAAAAATGGGAAGCTGGATACCTCAAACGGCGGTAATCACAGTGATGAATAAAAGGTTAATAGCTGCGGTACTTTTTTGCGCGATATTGCCGGGCTTGCTGTCGGCCTCGGCTCCACGCGATCCTTACCAGTTTTTCTTCGAGCAAAGCCTCGGTGATCTCACCGAAGAACTCGAAATTGCGCGTGAACAGGGCAAACAGGGCATATTCGTGTTTTTCGAAATGGACGAGTGCCCTTTCTGCCATCGCATGAAAAAAACCGTACTCAACCAACCCGAGGTGCAGGCCTATTTTCGCCAGAATTTTCATAATCTTACCGTCGACATCGAAGGCGACATAGAAATTGTCGATTTTATCGGGGCTGATATGACGCAAAAGGAATTTGCCCGCCAGAATCGCGCGCGCAACCCCGCTGTTGGCATTTTACGACCTCGATGGCAGGCAGGTTTTCAAATACACCGGTGCCACATCGGGCGTTGAAGAGTTCCTTTGGCTAGGCGAGTACATTGTCGACAAGATTTACCTGCAAAAAGACGAACAGGGACGAAATATCCGCTTCACGCGCTTCAAACGCATGAAAAAAGAACTATCAGCCGTACCCGGATAAAAATGACTACAACAACCATTCTGCCGGTCGCGGCGCAAACCCCGGCCTGGTTACACCGCGGCCTATGACAGCCAGCAAGCAATGCCTGTTGTTCGCCTGGCTGCTGTTGCCGCAGTTACTGAGCGCTGCGGATCCCCTGCCCCGGCCACTGACTCTGGAAGCGGCATTGGCCACCGCCGACAATGCCAGCCATTTCGAGCTGGTTCGTATCGATGAACGCTATAACGCTCTGGCCTCGGAACTCGGTATCGAACAGGGTGAGCGCGGCTTCAGCGTCGATTTGAAGGCTCGGCTCAGGCAGGTAGGTCCTTCGTCACGGGCTGCCGAAGACCCGACCGGGGACAACGCGGCCAGCCTGATATTTTCCAAACCCATTTATGATTTCGGCCTGGCCAACAGCGAGGAGAAGCTGCTTCTTTTACAACTGCAGGCGCTGGAAGTCGAAAAACAGGCCCTGATCGAAAAACGTCGCCTGTCGATCATGCAAAAATATTTCGCCACGCTCGACGCCGACAATGAATTTATCAGTGAAAATGAAGCCCTCGCCATGGGTTATATACACTTTGATCGGGCGCGTGAAAATCGCGAGCTCGGCCTGGAAGCAGACATCGAAGTAATGCGCCTTCAGGCGGAATACGAAACCACCCGACAAAAACGATATCTTGCCGAACACCAGCAGCGTCTGACCCGCTCCATACTCGCCGAGGAAATGGGACACCCCGATGCAATCCCTTCCGAGCTGCTGGCGCCGCAATTAGAACCGCGTGAAACGCCACAACTGGAGTTGGCACCACTGGTGCAGCAGGCGCGAGAATATAGCGCCGAGGCGAAATTGATGCGCCTGCGAACCAGCGCAGCACAATCGCTAATCCGAATTTCCGAGACCAGCAACAATCCGCGCCTCGATTTTGAAATCGAATTATCTACTTACGAACGCGAAACCTCGACCAGCGACGACTGGCGCGTCGGCCTCTACTTCGACATGCCGCTTTATTCGCAGAGTAATAGTTCCCGGGTAAGCCGCGCCAGCGCCCGCTATCATCAGGCGCTCGCCGAACAACAGCATTTCGAATCGAAGCTGCGTCTGCAATTGCTGCAGTTGTTACAGGAAATTCAGCAAACCCGTTTACTGATCGAAGGTACTGAAATCGCGCAAAACTACCGCGAACTTTACCTGGACCGCAGCCGTGCCGAGTATGAACTCGAGTATAAATCCGATCTGGGTGACTCTATGGTCGAATACTCACGCAGTAACGCGGCGCGATTAAAAGCCCTGTATGCCCATGAACTGGCTTTCCAGCGCCTGGTTGCGTTGGTAGGACCCGACTTTCTGGAGCGCTAGCAATAGCAGCGACCAGCGGAGAATGAAATGCGATTATTAAGCCTTGTTTTTATGCTACTGCTCTGCCAACAGGCGCTGGCGGTAGACATTACCGCACAAACCGAGTTCGCGCGTACGCTGAACTTGAATAGCAGCATCAATGCCAGAGTCGATAAGATTATGGTCAGTCCGGGGCAGCAGGTAGCCGCGGGGGATTTACTGATCACCCTGGTGGATACCGGGTTTCGAGCCGCGCTAGATATAGCGCAAGCCGGCGTCGATGCACAGATACCACAGGTGGCAAGAATGCAGAGCGAACTGGACAAGGCTCAGGAGTTATTTGACCGTGATTCGCTGGCACTTAAGCTATTGCAACAAGCCGAACAGAATTACAGCATCGCGCTTGCGCAGCTAAGCGCAGCGGAAGCCAGCCTGGAAAACGCGCGCTTTAATTTATCGCAAACCCGCCTGCTTGCGCCTTTCGCCGCCAGCGTTGTTTCGGTCGATACCCAGCAGGATCGCTATATCAATATTGCGGTCGACGACCCATCGCTGATTACGCTGGTGGATAATCGCAACATGATGGCACGCGGCCTGTTGCCCGCAGAACACTGGAAAGTCGGCTTACTGAACGCCAATGCAACTATTACTTACCAGAATAAAACCTATAAAGGCCGGGTCACCGAAATCGGCCAGAGGGTACTCAGCACCAATAACAATCACCCGGCGGTCGAGCTGACGGTGTTATTCCAGGCCAATGGCGAAATCCCGGCCAACCTGCGCGTCAATATCCATATCAACAATAATTGATTGCCAGGCGCAATCGATCACTCATGCACGCTAGTTAACGATAGGAAGGCAAAGCCCGCCAACTGAATAACTCGGGCGCGCGTCGGATACGCGCCTGTTGCAGGATCTGTTTTTCGCTAAGTGAGGCGGGAGCGTTACCAGTAGCCGCGAATGCCGCCAGGATGGCATGTTCGGAATCGGCACCTTTTTCACCGCCGATCAACTCGGAACCGGTTTGCTGGCAGATCTCGGCAAGCCTGCGGTAATAAGCCGCCCTCGCCTCTCTGGCGAAATCACTGGCCAGTTTAAAGCGGTCTGCATCATCGCTGGCAAAGGTAATGCGGTTATGCGGATCAACGCCGTAAGGGTTGAGATGTCCGTACACCAGTACCTGCCCGCGCAATGTGTCGTCAGCCGCAAGATAAGCCTCTACAGCTTCAACGTAATCGCTATTGGCCTGCCACAACAAGTTCATCGATTCGGCTACCTTTTCCGGGTTGAGACGGATATTCGCATCGGTATGGTTCTTGAAAACGAAGCTGGCTGCCGGGGCCTGGGTGCGGGCGGCATAGGGTATGGCTTCGCGCAACTGTCGCATCAGCTCGGGATCATTGAAAACCTCGGTGTGTTCCAGCGGCGGGCGCGCCCGACTATCCTGTCATCACCTCCCAACAGAAACATCGGCTCCATCGAAGCGCGGGTGACATGCTCCAGTCCAAGTATCAGGTCGCGGCTGCCGTTGCTGGAGAGCAGCAGATGCGAGCGCGCATCGAGCTGTGCGAAAGGCGATAAATGCTGCAATAGACGCGCAAGTTGCTGCGCAGACTGGTTCACCGGAATGGCGAAAGCTATTTCATTCTGCGGCAGCTTAACAAAGCGGCAGCGAACTGCGGTAACCAGGCCGCTCCAGCCATAACT
>CAXBMV010000309.1:0-4699 GCA_963976575.1 uncultured Gammaproteobacteria bacterium
GCAGCGCTTTCAAGCGGGTTCCCAGGCTTCCGTCATCCCGGCCTCGAGCCGGGACCCAGTAAACCAGGTGGCCGCTATTCAGTAGCAATATCCAGTAAATACCCAGGGTAAGATCTTTGATTTGGACACCCAGTTTCAAAATCAATGACCTGACCCGGCAAATATCGATAGCGTCGATCGGTTTCTTCGTTTGGTAGTTCCCTGAAAATCGAGTATTAATAGCTCCCACGTTTTGCTCCGGGTCGCCTTGGGGCAATAAACCAGGGAGTTAAATTGAGCACAGTTGTCACCACGCCGGTCGCCCCGGTCAGCCGCACGCCACAGGGCATCGCCTCAATAATGCTTGGAATGACGCTGTTCGTGTTCCAGGACGCGATGATGAAGTTCCTGCTTGTCGATTTCCCGATCTGGCCCTTGCTGCTGGTGCGTGCGGTGATCTGCTCGCTGGTCATGGTGCCATTGATCCTGTATCTCGGGCCTCCGCACCGGATTCTGACACCCTTGTGGCCGCTGCACGTCACCCGAGCCCTGCTGTTCGCCTTCGGCTTCTCGCTTTATTACAGCGCATTTCCATTCATGACCCTGGCCGCGGTAACGACGATCTTTTTCGCCGCGCCATTGATCACGGCGGTGTTCGCTTCCGTGTTTCTCAAGGAACGCATTGGCATCCATCGAATCGGCGCGCTAGTGCTCGGATTCGTTGGCGTTATCATCGCGATGAACCCGGGCGGGGATTCGTTTCAATGGGTCTCGGTGCTGCCACTGATCTGCGCCTGCTCCTATGCGACCTCGCAGATGCTGGCGCGGCGGATCGGTGACCGTGACACCGCGATGGTCGCCGGGGCTTATACCATTATTCTCGCGGGTTTGATCGTGTTGCCGCTTGGATGGTCGTTCAACGTCCTGTTCGATATCGGTGCCCAGGGCGCGCACCTGCGCTGGAACTGGGACGCTTTTACCTTCGCCATGCTGCCCTGGCTTGTCCTGCTGGGTGCCCTCGGCATGGTCGCCTGGACGCTGTTGTCACGGGCCTACCAGATCGCCGACGTCGGTGCAGTCGCGCCGTTCGAATACGCTTACCTGCCGATGGCGGCGGTGCTTGGCTATTTCGCCTTCGACGAAATACCGGCCTGGAATACCCTGGCCGGCATGGCGCTGATCATCGTCTCTGGCATCTACATTGCCTACCGTGAAATCGTCAACGCCCGCCAGAGCATCATGCCAACGGCCGAGGCGAGTTTCGCCCCCGGCAACCCCGGCATCGTGCCCGATGTCCACGAGATCGACGCGGACGCAAAGTTGTAGCATTCAAAATCAAAGACCTGACCCCGTAATTCCTTGCGCTATAGTCTTAAGGTTTTTGTGACCCTTTGCGGATTTGAATGTCCCAGACGTCGTCGCTAAAGCCTATATTGCTGGCGTAATTCACGCAGGGCTGTTGCTGCTAGAGATCGAGATCGCTCAGGCTCGCATGATCGTCCGGGCGACGACCCAGTGGCCAGTGAAACTTGCGTTGTGCGTCAGTGATTAGCAGATCGTTGATACTCGCGTATCGACGAACCATGAAACCCTGCTCATTGAATTCCCAATTTTCGTTTCCGTATGACCGAAACCATTGCCCGGATGCGTCGCGACATTCATAGGCAAATCGCACCGCGATCCGATTTCCCGACCATGCCCACAACTCTTTAATTAATCTGTATTCGAGTTCTTTTGCCCACTTTCGCGTTAACAATGCGTGCACCTCAGTGCGCCCAACCGGAAATTCGTTGCGATTTCTCCATCGTGTATCTTCCGAATAGACCAACACGACCCTATCCGGATCGCGCGAGTTCCAGGCATCCTCGGCCAGGCGTACTTTTTCGATTGCTGACTCGCGAGTAAATGGCGGTAGGGGTGGTTTGGTTTCCATGAGGGGGCTCCGGGGTCAACAGGTTCAATGGTAGACCGTATTGTCTACCTCGCTAACCTAGCAAAGGTAGACTGACTTGTCTACAATATGTGGATGCGAATTCAAGATAACGGAAACAGAAAGGCTCTGCCGCCGAGAGAGCGAATTTTATTGACGGCGCACGACCTTTTCTATCGAGAAGGAATACGTGCGACGGGCGTTGATCGGCTGATCGCCAAATCTTCCGTGACGAAAAGGACCTTCTACCGACAGTTTGCGAGCAAGAACGACCTGATTTTGGCGTTCCTGGAATTTCGACACGAAAACTGGATGGCCTGGTTTGTAACACGACTCGAGGCGCATGGCGGTGATATCCATGCACTGTGCCCAACCCTGTCTGAATGGTTCAGCAGCCCGGACTTTCGCGGCTGCGCGTTCATCAATAGTCTCAGTGAACTGGGTGGCGCGCTTCCAGAAGTTGTCAAAATTACCAAACGTCACAAAGAAGAAATGTCTGAAGCGATTGAACGAATATTGCCGAACACTCAGCGCCGCAAACAAACTGCGCTCAGCCTCGCCTTAGCGATCGATGGCGCAATAGTTCGGGCTCAATTTGACGAATCGCCCGGTATGGCCTTGTCGCTTCTGTCCAGTCTCGTTTTATCTGCCACTACTGTTAGTAAAAAACCACACTGAAGCTGCCTGTCGTGCATCAGACAGGTCTGCTGGTTTCCGATTATTTCCGTGACGCAGAGTTGTCGGCGAAATCAAGGGCCACTTGAAACGCAGTATCCATCGAGCTCTCGACGGTGGTGGCTTCTGAAATATCGAATGGATCGAAGAAGAAGCGACCGAAGAGTAACCCACCCCGCAGGGTTAAAGAGGAGATAGCAGACGCGCCCTAGAAGTTCGCGATTCCAATAAATGCCGTCGACTCCCTGTCAACGGATGCCATGCCTGAACTAGCATTCTCATTCATCCTGAACCGCTATTCGCCTCTGCAGCGGCTTTGGCCGATTTCTGCCGCTTGAGCATTATTGTTACTCCCCTTCGGGTTGGGTGATGGTCGCATCTGCCTTGCTGTAGATTACAGCAAGAAACCTGGCCGGTTCGGTGTCGCTCGGGTTCTCTGTCTTGCTGTGTAAGCTACCGGCCGGTTCAATCCAGCTTTGTCCAGCGACATACTCCTTGGGCGATTCATCATTTAACTGACTACGCACACGACCTTCCAGCAAATAGACATAGACCAGGCCACCGTGTCTGTGTGGGGCAACCACCGTGCCCGGGGCTATTTCTATCGTGAGTGCTGTTACAACACGACCAGGAAAATCGGGAAGCGCTTGCCTGATCAACAACTCCCGACTGACACCCGGGCCAGCGGCCTGGGCATCGGGCGTATAGTTTGCCAGAACGACAGAAACGGCGAGTGCAAGGCAAACCGTTATCGCCTTGCAGGCATTACCTCTCAGACTGCACTGTGCCTCATTGTAACGTCGTTCCTCCGTGCTTACAGGAAGATGGGGGTTAGTTCTGAGTGACATTTTATTGGGTCTCCATTTACTGATTTCAATATCTATCAGGCGGGCATATGAGCGCTGACAGCGACCCGGTTCCAAAGGTTCATGGTGTCAATCGAGACGGTCAGTTCTGCAATTTCCCGCTCGGAAAACTCTGCATTAACGGCTTCGTATGCGCTGTCTGAAACACCTGATCCTGCCATCAGGGTGACGGATTCTGCCCAGGCGAGGGCAGCCTTTTGGCGGGCGCTGAACGCGCTTGTTTCCCGCCAGACCGGCAATAAGTGCAGCAGATTATCCCCCACCCCATCTTCCCTGGCCTCCTTGACATGCATCCCGACACAAAAGGCACAACCATTGATCTGTGAAACTCTAATTTTGATGAGATGGACGAGTTCCTTGTCTACATCAGCGCTGCCAAGGGCCGCATTTAATGCAAGCATGGCTTCGTATAGTTGAGGCGTATCTGTTGCGATGTTGAAACGTGCGGTCATTGAAGTGCTCCTTTGAAGTGATTGTGTTGAATCATGGATAATATATATCCATGATAGGTGAATGCAAGTTTTTATGTAAAATGCCATATGCAAAAGGTGAACGAATGAGACGATTAAGTGATGGGGTGGAAGCGGCGATGCATTGCGCGGCGATTTTGGCTGCTCTTCCCGCCGGAAAAACATTGTCCGGAGAGGACCTTGCGGCGCTACACGGTATTTCCAAAAGCTACCTGCTCAAGCACCTCCGGGCATTGACAGCGGCCTGCGTAACCGAAGCCATTCCGGGGCCGAGAGGTGGTTATCGGTTGGCACGTTCGGCGGAGGAAATTTCCATGTTGGATGTAGTCGAGGCCATCGATGGCTCCGGCCCCGCTTTTGTTTGCCGGGAAATTCGAAGAAAGGGTGAGGTCACGACAAACGCAGCCTGCGACTATCAAAATGACTGCTTCATCAAGCGCCGAATGCTTGCTGCCGAGGAACTGTGGCGAGACGCATTGCGCGCACAGACATTAGCGGATCTACTCGTAGATGGTGAAAACGAAATTGGAAAACACAACAAAGACGCAGTTGGACAATTTGTAATCGATAAACAGCGCTAGGACACTGTCTGATCAGGTACTGAAAGGGCCAATCGAGTTATCTCAGAGTCTGGGTTAGTAGCAGAAATTATTGCTCAAGCGGGTCGAACGTCCGCTTGTCATCTGGCCGACGGTTACACATCAATTACCGGCTTTTTTGCCAGGTATATTCCTATCACCATCAGCCCAATACCAGCAATGCGCGCGGTCGTGATCGGA
>CAXBMV010000310.1:0-4694 GCA_963976575.1 uncultured Gammaproteobacteria bacterium
TTCCTCGATCGCCTGTAGTGCCGATTCCTCGGTGAAGGCAACGCGGCACTGCGGTTGTGCAATGCCATGATCTTTCAACGCCGCAGTGGTGAGTAGTTTGTCACCGCAAATCTGCGCGACCTTGTGCGAATTGATGCAAGGCACGCCGGCGGCTTCGAACAGGCGCAGCGCGTGTAGCGCGCGCGAATGATTAATCGAGCGTTCCACCAGCACATCGACATCGGGTGCGTGATTGAAATCGAGGACCAGCTTGCGATCATCGATCATTTCCAGTTCGACGCCGGCGTTGCGGAAAGCCTCGATCAGAAGTTTTTCTTCCTTGCGGATCAGCGAGTGCAGCAGTCCGATTTTCACTGGCCCCAGTCCTCTTCCGCGGTTGGCGCCTCGGAAAGTATGGCTGGATCGGTTTGCATTAATTCGAGTTCTGCACCGCAATCATCGCAGATCAGTAACTCACCCGTTATCGCATCTTTGGCGACCTCGACATCGGCCGCGCATACTGGACATTCACTCATGGTTGTTCCCCGGTTCTCTATTCGTTGAAAAGCCGGTTATTTTATGCGTTCAATCGCAGGCAGCACAAGCCGGAATTAGCGCTTTTTGCCGGCCGCTGGTAAGGACCCTGAATCTTGCCTTTGCGATGCTTCAGGAATCGCTCAACTGCTTGTGGCTGCCATCACAGTAAGGCTTGTTGGCGCTGCGCTTGCACTGGCAAAGATAATAATCCTTGCTCTGCTCAACTTCGAAAGCCAGGGGGGTAAATTCGCCACCCTTATGTGAACCGTCGCAAAAGGGTTGTTTGCTGCTCAGACCGCACATACAAAAGAAATATTTCTTGCCGGCTTCCAGTGCGACTTTGGCCGGCTTGTTGTCGGCGATGACTGCTTCACTCATATCGATTCTCGTTGGCTGATCTTGATTGTGCCTGCAGACTATCATGTTAGGCTGAGAGGCACGAGACAGGAACCAATAATCCATGCCATCGACTCTGGTGATACAGTCCCATCGCAAACCGCTGCCGTTTAACTGGATGACGGCCTGCCTCCGCTCGGTAAAGGATTGGGCCGACGACAATGCTTACGACTATCGTTTCATCGATGATTCCCTGTTCGATTGCCTGGATGCGGATTTGAGGCAAAAACTCGGTGCGCAAAAAGTGATCGCCAGCGATCTCGCCAGACTGATTCATTTGCAGCGGAGTCTGGAAGAGGGCTATGACTGCGTGCTCTGGTGCGACGCCGATTTTCTTGTGTTTGACCCGCAGAATTTTATTGTTCCCGAGTCCGAATACGCACTGGGACGGGAGGTTTGGGTGCAAGGCGGCGGTTCCGGCAAGCTGCGGGCTTATCGAAAAGTACACAACGCCTTTCTTATGTTTCGCCGCGGCAACAGTTTTCTCGATTTTTATGTCGACAGTGCACAACGCCTGTTACAGCTGAATCAGGGGGGCATACCGGCGCAGTTCATCGGTCCGAAACTTTTGACCGCGATACATAATATCGTGGTTTGCCCGGTGCTGGAGACAGCCGGGATGCTGAGCCCACTGGTGATGCGAGATTTACTGGCGGGGCAGGGCAAAGCACTGTCTCTGTTCCTCGAAAAATCATCCCATCCCCTTGCCGCGGCAAACCTGAGCGCCTCGTTATGCTTTGCCGAGGGTTTTAGCGAGAGCGAAATGGTGCGTTTGATCGAAGCGTTGCAGGCCGGCAACCTGCCGGGATGAAGTGGCGCTACTCAGGCACTGGCGGTTTAAACCCGAAACCGGATTCTATCGTAATCGCGGCCTGTAACAGCGCTTCGTCCTGATAAGGCCTCGCCACCAGTTGCGCTGCTATCGGTAGACCCTGACTATGCATGCCGCAGGGCAGGGTGATGGCCGGCTGCCCGGTCAGGTTGAAGAATGTGGTGTAGCGCGTGATCGCGTTGCCGGCCGGTTCGGCATGGCCAGCGATAATGACTTCACTGGTACCGATCTTCGGCGCGATCGTCGGTGTCGCCGGTGTGAGCAGAAAATCGATTTCGGCAAATACGCCATCCATGTCGCGACGGTAACTTTCCATGAATCGTTTGGCGCGCACATAGTGTTCCGCCAGCAGGCTCTGACCCAGCGCCAGGCCGGCGCGAAAGTCGACGCTGTAATTCTCACCACGCGTTTCCAGGTAACGGTTGTGGTAAGACAAGGCTTCGGGCATTTGCACGGTCAGCGCCACGGTGCGGGCAAATTCCATCGACGGCATGGTCACCGGCTTGAGTATCGCGCCCGAGGCGCGCAGAAAATTCATCAGGCCATCGACGCTGTCGAGGATTTCGCTGTCGCAACGCTCGAAGAAAAAAGTTTCCGGGATGCCGATACGCAGGCCTTCCAGTTTTACCTGGCTGGCAGTCTGGAAATTATCTGCCAGCACCGCAAACATCAGCGCGGCATCGGCCGCGCTGCGCGTCAGCGTGCCGACATGGTCCAGCGACCAGCAAAACGGGATGACACCCTCGGTACTGATTCGTCCCAGCGTAGGCTTGAAACCAACCAGGCCACAGAGGGCTGCCGGGGCGCGCACCGAACCACCGGTGTCGGTGCCGAGCGCGGCTGCGCAAAGGCCGAGCGCGACCGCGGCGGCTGAACCGCTGCTGGAACCGCCTGCCAGTCGGGTCGCATCGTAAGGGTTGGGCGCGGTGCCGTAGAGTGAGTTTTCGCCGGTGGCGCCGTAGGCGAACTCGTGCAGGTTATTCTTGCCGATAAAAATGCCACCAGCGGCATCCATGCGGCATATCGCCAGCGCATCCTGGCTGGCAATATTATCCTGTAATACGCGCGATCCAGCGGTGGTGGCTATGCCGCTGACATCGAACAGGTCCTTGCAGCTGTAGGGAATCCCGCTGAGCGGTGCATCCTCGCGGATTTGGGAAAGCATCCCGGCCTTGCGGCGGGCATTGTCCAGATCCAGCGAAATAAAGGCTTTACTCGAGGTTTGCAGACGCTCGATCCTGGCCGCGTAGACTTCGAGTAGTTGCAGCGGACTGATTTCCTGCCTGCGCAAGGCCAGGCAGAGTTCGCCGATCGTGGCGAAAGCCGGATTCTCAGTCATTTGGAAGAAATATCCGACGCCGGTGGAATCGCGTCCAGGTCGATTGTGCGCAGAATGTCGAGTTGGTCTAGCAAGTCCTGGAAGCCGGTTATCACGCCCAACTTCGGGTCCACCAGCTCGTCGAGCTCATCGTCACGCCAGGCGTGGCAGGCGAGTTGATCGCGCATGCCTGACAGCGTTGCCAGTTTTAGTTTTTTCATATTCGATGGCGCTGCAAAGTTTAATTTTTCTGCGGCCGAGTTTACGCTACTATCGAGTTTTTCCATACATGGGCAGGGGGATTTCGTGGGAAAAATACTGACTCGTCAGCAGGTAAAAGAATTCTTTGAACAGGGTTTTCTATCACCCATAGACGTCCTGTCTGAAGACGAGGCGGCCGGCTATCTCGACAGGCTGGAACAGGCCGAACGCGATTACCCGGAACAACTCAACGCGCAAAACCGCAACAACCCACATCTTGCCTTCAAGTTTATCGACGAGCTGGTGCACCACCCGATTATCCTTGACGCGGTGGAAGACTTGATCGGTGCCGATATTGCGCTCTGGGGTAGCCTGTTTTTCATCAAGGAACCGAGCAGCAGTCATTTTGTCAGCTGGCACCAGGACGCCACCTACATGGGCATCACGCCGCATAACTACGTCACCCCCTGGCTGGCGCTGAGCCCGAGTAATCTCGAGTCCGGCTGCATGAGCATGATACCCGGCAGCCATCGCGCATCGATTCAAAATCACCGAGATACCTTTAACGAAAATAACATCCTCACCCGTGGCCAGGTCATCGAAAATGTAGATGAAAACTCCGCGGTGCAGCTGATATTAAAACCGGGGCAAATGTCCCTGCATCACGCCACCATTATTCACGGCTCGCAACCCAACCGCAGCGACAGGCGCCGCGTCGGATTCGCGATGCAGGCTTTCATGCCAGCGGGTGCACGCCAGACGGTGGGTGAAAACCACTGGCTCCCCATTCGTGGCGACTGCCTGCAGCCGGGTGATGTTCCATTGAAAAGACCGCGTTATGACATGGATCCCGAGGGATTGCTGGAACGCGACAAGGTTAACCGCAACTGGGCGGAAATCCTCTACCATGGCGCCAGCCAGAAACGTGCCTATTAAACGAGAGCTGCTATGAGCAAAAATTTCGATAAGCCAGTTATGTTTTCCAGGAGGGCATAGGATGTTAAGCGAGCAGCAGAAGGCTCTTTTCTGGGAACAGGGTGTGCTGGTAGTAGAGTCGGCGCTGAGCAATGAGGATTTGCAGCCGCTGCGCCAGCAGCTCGAGCAGTGGGTGGAAGAATCGCGTTCGCAGGATGCGCCTTTTGGCGCCATGCTCGATGGCCGCCCCAGATTCGATGTGCAACCGGGGCATAGCGCAGAAAAACCCGCGCTGCGTCGTGTTGCTTCTCCGGAAGAACTCTCCGAGGCTTATCTCAAACTGGTCTGCGAGGGAGCGCTGGTCGAGGCGGTGGCCGACCTGGTGGGTGAGAATGTTCGTTTCCATCACGCCAAGCTAAACAGCAAACTTCCCGGTAGCGGCACCACGGTAAAATGGCATCAGGATTTCCCTTTCGACCCGCATAGCAATGATGACTGTATTTCTGCGATGTTGTT
>CAXBMV010000311.1:0-4658 GCA_963976575.1 uncultured Gammaproteobacteria bacterium
CTCGGTCCGGTGGCAACTACCGCGATACAAACCATTGCCAGTGAAAAGATGAAACGCGATCGCGATTCTAACAACAGCCGGTCGAGCTATTTTATCGACAGCTGCCATTCGCTTTCTTCAGACAGCCCGGTAGTAAAAATGCACTGGCCGGATCAGTACAACGGGACTGACTAGTCGCTTGTAGGTCTATTCCTACGAACACTGTTGGTAACGGCGCTGGTTTTCGTCTATTCGCTTTGCTAGCATTTCGTCTGCCTATTCATTCCATGGAAGGAAACCAATGAGCTTTACCAACAAAGAAATTGTCGATGAAACCGCACAACTGCTGGGAGAACTCGAGCAGGCTATGGAAGAGTCAAATCTGGTTCGCGAAATCGTCGCCCAATCCGAGATGTTACACAATATCGAGAGAACTACCGGGGTGTCGTTGCGTACCCGGTTTTTGCACAGCGAAATCGCGGGGATGGAACAACGCCTCAAGTTTTTGCGTGGAGAAGGTTAAACCCTGGCTGTTTGATATGCCGTCGCCGAAGTTTTCGGATCAGTCGATCTTATTCAGGCGACTATCGCACAATTAACGGGTTAAAATAGCACTTCGTTTTATTACCCGCGCATTATGAAAAACCAGTCTTCGATGTCGCAGCTGCCGCTGTTTCCTTTTTTCGGTTATACCCTTGTTTTGCTGGGCTTGTTGTCGCTGGCAAGAAGCGCACTGGTCGTCTGGCAGTACGAGCGGGTGGGAACCCTGGAAAACACACTGCGGGTGATGGCCTACGGACTGCGGTTTGACATTATTCTGATTTGCCTGCTTTGGGCCATCCCGGCAATTATGTTGCTGTTATTGCCCGCCAACCGCCTGCTGGCCGGGTCGGTGAAAATTCTCGCCAGAAGCTGGTTTTATCTTACCAGCCTGATCATAGTTTTCCTGGAACTGAGTACACCGGCCTTTATCGATCAATACGATACACGCCCTAACCGCATTTACTTCGAGTACCTGGAAACGCCGGTAGAAGTGATTACCACTGCGCTATACCAGTATCCCTGGCATTTCGTTGCTGCAGCCATAATCATGACCTTGCTTTGCCTGTTACTGAATCGCGTGGACAAATGGCTTTTCAGCAGCCTGACACCAATGCGCTGGTGGTTGCGCCTGTTACTACTGCCCTTGCTGATCATAGGTTTGATTATCGGTATCCGTTCCAGCTTCGATCATCGCCCGGCGAACGCCAGCATCGCGGCATTTAGCAACGATCAACTGGTCAACAAACTGGGATTGAGTTCGGCCTATACGGTACTTTCTGCGCTCTACAACCTCAAAGCCGAAGAGTCCGACAGGGTAGCCTATGGCCATATGCCGCCGAGCGAAATGTTGCAACTGGTGCGCGAGGCGTCGCTGATTCCGCCTCAAGATTTTGTCGGCGACCCTTTGTCGACCTGGCATAGCCAGACAGCAGTTGCCAGGGGCAAGCCAAACCTGGTAATCATTCTCGAGGAAAGCCTCGGTGCCGGTTTCGTTGGCAAGCTCGGTGGCATAGGCGTCACCCCGGAAATGGACAAGCTTGCCGACGAGGGCATCTGGTTCACGCAGATGTACGCTACCGGTACACGTTCGGCGCGAGGAATCGAGGCGATCGTATCCGGCTTCCCGCCCTCGCCTTCGCGCAGCGTGATCAAACTCGGTTTGGCGCAGCAGCGATTCGCTACGCTGGCTAGCATTCTAAAACAGCAGAACTACGACACCCAGTTTATCTACGGTGGCGAAAGCCACTTCGATAACATGGCTGGTTTTTTCCTCGCCAATGGCTTCGACCGTGTGACCGACCAGGACGATTACAGCGACCCGGTGTTTCGTGCGACCTGGGGAGTATCCGACGAAGATCTGTTTACCCGGCTTGACCAGAACCTGATGCAGGCTTCGGAATCGCCACAGTTTATCCTCGCCTTCAGTTCCAGCAATCACTCACCTTTCGAGTTTCCCGACGGGCGCATCGAATTGCACGATCCGGAGAAAAATACCGTCAACAATGCGGTGAAGTATGCCGATTTTGCACTGGGTCAGTTTTTTCGCCAGGCTAAATCGAGGCCCTACTGGGACAATACGTATTTCCTGCTGGTCTCGGATCACGACACCCGCGTATTCGGTGCGGCGCTGGTACCGATCAACAAGTTTCAAATACCCGCTCTGATTATCGGGCCGGGTATAAAAGCGAGAACCTATGACCGACTCGCCAGCCAGATAGACTTGCCACCGACCTTGCTGGATATCATTGGAATCAGCAGCGAGCATCCGTTGATCGGGCACAAGCTGTTGACCTTGCCTGAAAATTATCCAGGTCGAGCGATCATGCAGTACGGCAATAATCACGCCTACCGGGTTGCTGATGACCTGGTTGTGCACCAGCCCGATAAACCAGCGCAACAATTCGAGTATCGCAACGGAGAATTGATAGAAAAGGCGCTGGACCCGGAGCTGGCACGCATAGCGAAGGCGCATGCGCTGTGGCCGATGTACGCTTACCGCGAAGGCAAATATCTTTACCGCTGAGACTGTTTTATTTGCTCTGAGACTGCAGGCACAGATCGATCCTCTGTATAACCGCTTCGACGCTAATCATTTCCATGACTTGCGGGTCTCTGACCCGCTCCCCCCAGCGTGCCTGATCCAGTGATTTGTGGTTATAGTGCTGCAACGCCTGTGGATAGACATTTACCAGAGTTTGCTGGCTGTTGTAAGGGCCGGTACGTAGCGGGTTGCTGCTGGCGTAAAGCCCGATAACCGGGATGCCGGCGACCGTGCCCATATGCGCCGGACCGGTATCGGGCGCTATCATGAACTGGCTGAGTTCGAGCAAGGCGAGCAACTGTGTCAGGCTGGTTTTTCCGGCCAGGTTGACAGGGGTCCCGGCACAGGCCCGCACCACGCGTTCGCAAAAGGCGGCCTCGGCAGCATCCGGCCCACCGCTGAGTATCACCTTGAGTCCGCGTTCCATCAGATGATCTATTACCCTGGCATAGCTGGCCTCTGGCCAGTTGCGCCAGTTGTTGGCGCGCGCGCTGCTGCAGGGATTGATCACCACCGCGGCTTGCTGCCCTAAATGGCCGCGGGCAAATTCGCGATCCTCGTCTGTAGCCTGGAGTAACCAGTCCATACGCCTCTGCGTCAAACCGATGGTTTCGAGGAACTGAAAAAAAGTATCCAGTTGATGTACGCGATCAGGCCCTTCGATGCGCTGCTGGCAAAACCAGGACTGAAAATCGCGCGAACGCGACTTGTCGTATCCAATTTTCTGATCGGCATTGATCAGCAGACTGATCAGGTTGGCGCGCATGGCAACCTGCAGCATTAACAGCAGGTCAAACCTGCGCTTCGACAGACTCCGGCGCAGTTTACGATATTCGGCGAGGCCGTTGGATTTATCAAATACGATGAACTCGATGCCGTCGAGAGATTTCAGTAGTGCATACTCGGCTTTGCCGATGATCCAGGTGAGTCGCGTCTGCGGCCAGTAGTGTTGCAGCGTTGCTATCAGCGGCAGCATATGGGTAACGTCGCCGATTGCCGACAGGCGCAGCAGGCACAGCGACTTCGGTGGTTGTTGCAACGGCAGCGCGGTCATGGCGATGACTTACATGCGCGCGAACATATTATTTTCGACGATTTCGCAGAGTATATGGCCGATAAGAATGTGGCATTCCTGGATGCGCGGGGTACAGCGAGAGGGTACGTTAAGACAGATATCCGCAGCCTGCTGAATCTTTCCGCCCTCGCCGGCCAGGCCTACCGTGTATATACCCATTTCCCGGGCGGTTTCTATGGCCCTGAGTATATTGCTCGAATTACCCGAGGTTGAAATGCCGACGAATATGTCACCGGCCCTGCCGTTGGCTTCGATTTCACGGGCGAAGATTTCGTCGAAAGAGTAATCGTTGCCGGCGGCGGTAACCATGGAGTAGTTACAGGCCAGTGCCATCGCCGGTAGCGCGGGCCTGTCGAAATTGAAGCGGCAGACAAACTCGGTGGAAATATGCTGCGCGTCAGCCGCGCTACCGCCGTTGCCGGCGATGAGGAAGCGATTACCGGCCTTGAATGTCTCGATACAACGATTGCCCACCTGGTTGATGCGATCCAGCAAATCGCCCTGCTGTAGTAGCGCGCTTTTCAAGTCGATGGATTGCTGGATAGTCTTGTTGATGAATGCACTGTGATCTTTGTTAGTCACGTCAATTCCTGTTGCTGTGGGTTAATCGGTTGGCCGGTTAGGCAGGATTATATCCTTTATCGGGGCGAGACTGTCTACCAGGTAGTCGACGCTGGGGTGTTGTGCATACTCCGGCTTGAATCTGTCGCTACGGATCAGAATATTCGCCTTGCAACCCGCATTCATGCCGGCGATGGTGTCACTGAGCATGTCGCCAATCATCCAGCTTTGCGACAGATCGATATCGAAATCTCTGGCGGCGCGCAACAGCATCCCCGGCCCCGGCTTCCTGTCTGCAAAATCGATGGTTTCCAGATCATCGGATATGCGTACTTCGGGACAGAAATACCAGCCATCCAGCGCTGCACCCTGCGCCTGCAGCAAGCTATCCAGGCGTTGCTGTATGGTGTGCAAGCCGGCTTCGTCCAGCAGTCCCTTGCCGATGGCAGCCTGATTGGT
>CAXBMV010000312.1:0-4654 GCA_963976575.1 uncultured Gammaproteobacteria bacterium
GCACTGCCCACCGGGATTAATCAAAGCGCATTGATTTCACCCTATGCAACCTATATCGACCTGCACTGTGCTGACGGTGTGCAAACTTTGGCGAATTACAACTACTTCGCTTCCAGCGAATTCAACTGGTCGCTGGCCAAGTGCGGAGACGTCACGCTGCGCATCGAGGTGGGTGAGTATTCGCTGCGCAAGCAATACACCGGGCAGAAAGGATTTTCAAAATTTCTCGCCGAATTCCGCGACGGGCGGCGTATTTTTTCGGTGAAAGAGTTTCCGGATTTTGAGTCGCAACTGCGCAACGAAAACGTGCAGGCAATCGACGTCAACTATGAAATCAAAGGCCAGGAACCGGTCATACAAATGCTCGAGGCGGTACCGCTAAACCCGCCAGTCAAGGCCATCGCCTGCTGGGCGCAATAAGTCATGGCCGAAGCGAATACAACTGCCGACCGCGTCAACCTGGTTTACGAATCCAGGGTAGGTGATCGCGTCTCGGAAGTGGAGCTGCCTTTCAAACTGCTGGTGCTGGCCGATCTGACCCTGGACGAGCGCTCCGAGCAATTCGATGACCAGGGGCCAATTTTGTTGAACGAAGACAGGATCGATATCCTGTTTCAGCGCCTCAAGCCGAAGTTAAATCTGCGCGTCAAGGATTGCCTCAGCGACGAGGAAGGCGAATTACTGGTGCAACTGACTTTTTCTTCTTTGGAAGATTTCAGCCCGGTGAAGGTGATGGACTCGATTCCGGCACTGGGCGCGCTGCTCGGTTTCAATGCGAGCCTGGCAAGAATAAGCGAAGGGCAGGACACCCTGCCAGGGGACGCTGATCTGGCGCTGATCGAATCGGTGCTGCAAAGCGAGTCGGTGACCCTGGAAGAAATTCGCGGCAAGTCGGAGAATTTTGGCTGGCTGGTATCAAATATCGAAAACAAGATTTGCGATCAACTCGACGCGATTATCCATCACGTTGACTTTCGCCGCATGGAAGCCGCCTGGCGCTCGGTGCAGTTTCTCTGTGAACGCACCGATTTCGGTGAAAACTGCGAACTCGCCTTTATCAATATCAGTAAACAGGGCTTGATCGACGATTTCGAAGACGCGCCGGAAGTGTTTCAATCACAGCTTTACCAGCATATTTATTCCGATGAATACGGCCAGTTCGGCGGACGACCCTACGGTGCCTTTATCGGCGATTACGAAATCGGCCCGGCTGCGCCGGATATCAAATTGCTGCAGCGCATTGCCAGTGTTGCTGCGGTAGCGCACGCGCCCTTCATCGCCGCGGCCGCGGCGGAGTTTTTCGATATCGATTCCTTCGCCAGGTTCAGCAAGCTGCGCGATCTGGGCTCGATTTTTGAGCAGCCGAAATACGCCAAGTGGAAGTCTTTCCGCGAGTCCGAGGATGCCCGCTATATCGGCCTGACTATGCCTGGCTTCCTGTTACGCAAGTCCCACGATGTCTCCATCGGTAGCCTGCAGTACCGCGAAAAAATCAGCAAGACCGACGAAGACCTGCTCTGGGGTAACGCCAGCTTTGCCTTTGCCACGCGCCTGCTGGCCAGTTTTGCGCAATACCGCTGGTGCCTGAATTCCACCGGCAAAACCGCCGGGCTGGTGGCTGGCTTAAGTATCGATAAGTCGGACAACAGTATCCATAGTGGGCGCATTCCGACACGCTTCCTGCTCACCGACAAGCGCGAAACCGAGGTGGTGGAACAGGGGTTTATCCCATTAAGTGTGCATAAGGGTGACGACACCGCCGCGTTTTACTCGGCTTACTCGACCCAGGCGGTGCGCACAGTGATGAGCGATGAAAATGACCTGTCCACGCGGCTGGCTGCGCAACTGCAATACCTGCTCATAGTCGGGCGCATTTCGCAGTACCTGAAAATCATGCAACGCGAAAACATCGGCGCCTGGACTAACCGCCTGGAAATCGACACCAACTTGAATAATTGGCTGCGCCAATATGTTTCAGATATGGATAACCCGGCCCCGGGAGTGCGCGCGCGGCGGCCTTTGCGCAAGGCCGAGATCAAGGTGCGCGAAGTGGACGGCAAGAACGACTGGTACCTGACACAGATACAGATTACCCCGCACCTGAAGTTCATGGGCAATAGCTTTACGCTGAAAGAAACCAGCAAACTGGAAAAGAGTGAATGAGCAGGCTGCCGATGAAAACCAATTTAATTAGGAGGATTTAGCCATGCCCATGCCCGGAAACCTGATAATCACCGGTGAAGTGCAAGGCCTGATCGAGGGCTCATGCGAACTGGACGAACGCGAAGACACGATCCTGGTGCAGGCCTTCGACCATGTCGTCGAAATCCCCACCGACGAGCGCGGTGTCGCCAGCGGTCGGCGTGCGCACAGGCCGATGATGATTACCAAGGAAATCGACAAGAGCACACCGATGCTATATCAGGCATTGTGTACCAATGAATTGCTCACCGAAGTAATACTCAACTGGTATCGTCTCGATGGCACCGGCGATTACGAGCTCTATTACTCGATACTGATGGAAAACGCCTTCATCACGCGCATAAGACCCTGGGTGCCGAATGTACTCGACCGCGCCAATGAATCGCTGAAGCACATGGAGGATGTCTCCATCGCTTACGAAAAGATTATCTGGACCTGGGAGCCCGATGGCATCGAATACGAGGATGTCTGGGGTGAGATGGGTGAGTAAGCGATCATGAAACCACGCCTGTTGAAACGCATCAAAGCCTGGGAAGAGTCGGGCACGGCCTCGGCCTCGGATGTCGACGTCAACGACATGATCGAATCGCTGCGCGATGATCTGGAAAAACTGTTTAATACCCGCCGTGGCACGGTGTTGGTGGACGAGGAATATGGCTTACCCGATTTCACGCATTTGATGAATGGCTATTCGGCACCCGATGTCAGTGAAATAGAACGTAGCCTGTTGCAGCAGATACGCCAGTACGAAACCCGAATAAGCGAAACCAGTCTTGCTTACCAGGATCCGACCAAGGGCAGCATGGGGCTGAAGTTCATGCTATCGGCGCAGTTTCGGCACAAGGGCCAGCAAGCCAGCCTGACCAGCCAGTTGCTGCTCAACGACAATGGCAGCATCAGCGTGAGCCTGTGAGACGATGAATAAATACTTCGCCAACGAACTCGACAGCCTGCGTGAAATCGCCCAGGATTTTTCCAAAAGCAACCCGACGCTGGCACCGCAACTGGCACAGGCCAGCAGCGACCCCGATGTCGAGCGTGTACTCGAAGGCGTTGCTTTTTTAAGCGCCGGTATCCGCCAGAAAATAGATGACGATTTTCCGGAATTTTCGCAAGGCTTGCTGAACCAGATTTTCCCGCATTACCTGCGCCCCATACCCTCGGCTACGATCATCGAGTTCAAGGCGACGCCGATACTGAAGACTCCAATGACAACCGAGGCCGGCTCCTACCTCGATTCCGTCGAAGTAGACGGGGTCAAATGCCGTTACTCTACCAGCTATGACGTAGAAGTAGCTCCGCTGACGGTTAGCGCAGTGCGTAGCGGCGAGGCTTCGGGCGGCAGGCGTAGCATCGATGTATCGCTGCAACTTAGTGGCATGAATCTGGCTGCCTGGAAAAACGACAGTCTTCGTCTGCATATCGGTGGCGACTACCAGGGCGCGGTGGATACCTTTTTTATCCTCAATCATTACCTGGATTCGGTGCGGCTGCTCGATAGCCAGGGCAATGAAAGTACACAAGATGATATCGAGGTGGTTCCGGTTGGATTCGAAGACGAGTTCAAACTGCTCGATTACCCGTCCAATTCCTTCCCTGCCTATCGCCTGATCCAGGAGTATTTCCTGCTCAAGGAAAAATTCCTGTTTCTCGATATCAACGGGCTCGGCAGACACTTCAAGCAGCTTGGTGGAAATGGCTTCACCCTGCGCTTCAACTTGAAAGAATTACCCATGCAACTGCCGAAATTGTCGACCGCGCGCTTTGTTTTACACGCCACGCCGGCGGTGAACCTGTTCAAGCACGAGGCCGAGTCGTTTGTGAATGACTATCGTCGCAACGAATACCTGTTGCGTCCGACACGCAATAACCACAGTCAGTACCAGATCTACAGTATCGACGAGGTGACTGGTAATAATCGCAAGCTGGCGCAAATCAACGAGTACCGGCAAATGGGCCTGTTCGACCCGGATAAAAACACTGCCCCGGTTTTCCAGACCTATACTCGTGCCGGTGAAGCCGGGGAGGTATCGACCTATATCAGCTTCAGTTACCCGCAGTCGCACCTACTGGAAAACAAGGAATCGGTGCAGGTCGAGTTAACCTGTTTCAACGGCAGCCATACTGAAAAGCTGAAGGTCGGCGACATTAGCCGTAAAACATCGAGTACCTCCGAACTGGTAGAGTTCAGCAATATCACGCGGCCATCGGAAAGCCAGGATGTGCCCACCGGCAAAGCGGTATTGTGGCGTCTGCTGTCGCATCTGGCGATCAATTACCTGTCGCTGGCCGACGCCGATAACCTGAAATCCTTGCTCGGGCTTTACATCTTTTCAGGCGACGCGGGTGGCAAGCAGGAAATCGCCAACCGCAAGCGCATCGACAGTATCAGCGATGTCAGCGTGAGCGCCTGCGACCGCCTCATCGGCGGCGTGGCGATGCGCGGCCAGTC
>CAXBMV010000313.1:0-4646 GCA_963976575.1 uncultured Gammaproteobacteria bacterium
TGAAATGTGGGGGCAGACCGAGTTCAACTATATCGTCGGTAATTGCTCGGCGATCATGCCGCCGAAGCCGGGCTCGATGGGTAAGCCCTATCCGGGACACAGGGTTGATGTGATAGACGCGCAGGGTAATGTCATGCCGGTTGGCGAAGAGGGTGAACTGGCCGCCCACTGCGATGACCCGGTAATGTTTCTGGGTTACTGGAATAACGATGCCGCTACAGCCAGCAAAATTATTGCTGGCTGGTTTCGTACCGGCGATGTCGGCTATCGCGATGAAGATGGTTTTCTCTGGTTCGTGGGGCGCAAGGACGATGTTATCAGCAGCGCCGGTTACCGCATCGGCCCCGGCGAGATCGAAGACTCGCTGTTGAAACACCCGGCAGTGTTACAGGCCGCTGTCATTGGCAAGCCCGACGAGTTGCGTGGGCAGATCGTCAAGGCCTTCGTCGTTCTCGGCAAGGATTTTCAGGCCAGCGATGATCTGGCAAAGGAAATCCAGCTATCGGTACGCAAGCGTTTGTCGGCGCACGAATACCCGCGCGAAGTCGAGTTTATCGACGAGTTACCCATGACCACCACAGGCAAGGTGCGCCGCATCGAGTTGCGCCAGCGCGAGGCTTCTGCCAGACCGGATAATGGTTGAAACGCGAATCGATGGATTACTTCGAATTGCTATCGCCATACAAACCGATGGTTTCATTGCCAAGCTGAATACCCAGTGCGTTGATAAACCTGACCCAGTAGGCGAAGCAGGCCGTCGATTGTACTGCCTCGAGAATTTCGGTATCGCTGACACCTTCGGAGCGCAGCGCTAAAATATCCTGCTCGCACATGGCTTCGGGGCTGCGGCAGAGTTTCGCGCCATATTTTAACAAGGCCGCCTGTTTGTTATTGAATATCGGATTATTGTCGAAATGATCTTCGCGAACCGCCTGTAACATGGTTTCGCCAAGTTCTTCATTCCCCAGCAATGCCCTGAAATTGGCGCCGTGATTGGTTAGCGCATAATGACAGTCAGCGATGATCGCAGCCTGACTCGCCAGCAATTCAAGAAACCAGGGATCGGATTGATTTTCCTTGTTATGCAGGATATCCCGGTAATGCTGATCGGCCGCGATCAGCGGGCCGGGTTGCAGCGAGAAAGCACGATACAGGTTGTGAATTTTGTTATGTACCGCACCCACCTGCTGGTACATCTGCGACAGTTCAGGCGAAGCATCGGCTGGATCTATGCTGTCTATCCAGCAGGGACGAAAATCTTCATTGGAATCGGTCATCTTCTATTTACTCGATGTTTCGGCATAGTTTCATCATAGTTGTCGCGGAATATTCCAGGCCGGTATTTATTTTAGTTGCGCTTTAAGGCCGGGGTAGTATTCGACATCGATACCGCAGCAGCCACCGACCACATTGGCGCCCTGATCGATCCAGTGATTCAAGATTTCCGGAAATTCTGCGGGGGTGACATTGTCGTCTTCGCTATAGTCACGCTGGGTTGCGGTGTAATCGTCTCGACCTGATTCGGGGTAAAGCGCAACAAGTCCATCCCAGTGCCGGGTTAACACTTTCAAACCCGCGCTGGTATCGTCGATCAGGCTGTGAAAAATAGCGACGCCATCGACCTTGTATTGGCTCAGCAGCTGCAGGCCATCTTCGAAGCTGGTGTTCGAGCCATAACCGACTCTCGGCGTCTCGTCACCAGAATCAAGCCTGCATCGGTAACCGAGCCAGCGCGGAATGTCCAAATGATCGGTTTCCTGCAGCAGCCATTCGCGTTGCGTCATATTGCCGGTGGATTCGAGAATGAGAAAATCCACGCCGGCATCAACCAGGCAGTCGGCCTGTTCTTTGATATTCCTGCGCGCCTGCGACTCGGTCACTTCATTCCTGATTTTGGCGACTGCATGACGGTGCAGGGCGAGACCGGGTTCGCCCTCGACCAGAATGCCAAAATGGGAAATCGCGCCCGCGATCGCGATCTGTCTATCCTGTGCATAGCGTTCGCGTGCCTGCATCGCCAGGTTGACCGCGCGATAATTCAACTCTGCGGTTTTGCCTCCAAGACCGATGGGTTCGAGATTGTGCCTGGCCGAGGAAAAAGTATTGGTGGTGATGATGTCGACCCCGTGTTTGATGTACTGGGCATGCATATGGCGAACACTATCCGGATGCGTTTCCAGCGCCATAGCTGCCCAGGCGGTATTGTCCATGGGGACTTCAAGCCGTTGCAACTGGGTGCCGATGGCACCGTCCAACAGCAGTGTTTCGTTTTGCGCGATACGCGCCTTGAGTTTCTTGTACATGGTAATCGTCTCGATAATTGAACGCAGTTCAGGTTGTTTTTAAATACCGATACTCATGATGGTCGACGAATCGAGCGCAGCAGAAGGTTGATTTTGCTTAAACGATTGCAGCTCGGGCCTGTCCAGGAAAACGAAACGCCCTGCATCCCAGAACAGGCGTTCGTCGAAGGATATGCTGGCATCGAATAACTGGATACTGATGTCTCCCGGGTCGTTCCCGGCTGCGTGGATATGGGTATATCTTGGCGAGCCGTAGGCAACGCTGCCCCAGCGTTCCAGGTCCGCATAAGGGTCGCCCTCAAAAAAAGTCCAGGAGTTGATGCCCGTATGCCAGGAGTTGATCTGGTAAGGGTCGCCACCGGTCAGGCTGGCCGCGCGCACGAGCTGCTTGCGGATGCCGGCAATTACTTTTTCGTCGCCATCGAAATCAACCATGCGGGAGTCTTCGATGCTTGCGACGACCGGTGACGCCAGCATTAGCACGCTGTCATCGTAGGCCCGGGTCGAGGATGACAATAGAAAATCCTTTAACACAAGCTGGCCGTTAAGATGATGACAATTGATCGGTGGAAAAATCATCACCGGAAATAACTCCACTGAAAAATCGGTTAACGCCGACAGTGAGGATTCATCGTCTATTATTTCACCGCTGAGACTGGTACCGCAGGCCGCCTCGATTCTATAACGTTTTGCCGAGGTGATTTGCGACTTCAGCAAGTCGTGCGTTTGTTTCATCGCGCTATAACTGGTCGAGGCAAAGGCTGAACTCATCAGCTTTCGAGTGAGGGTATAACACATGACTTTTTTGCCATTGCCCGGTGTATCGATGAATCTTAGCTGGTCACCAAGCCGTGAAAAAAAGATAACAACGTCGGCCTCTTGCATGGCATCGCTAACCAGCTGCGGGAAGTGGCTGGCATCGCTGACGGGTGCTGCCAGAATGACAGTGGCCTCGATACCGGAACTCATCGCTACGCGGGCGACATCGGCACAAAGTGCCGGCTCGAAAAACGCGCTCGCGTCCGGTTCCCCAACCAGTAAAACGCGGTCGCCAACTTTTATCCCGGCACAATCGAAAAGCAGATTGCTGGCGCCGGCTTCAAAGCCTTCAGTGTATGTCTTCATTCGCGATTTCCTGTTTGCGCCTGGCCATATAAGCCTGCAGCTGTTCTTCGACGGCGGGGTCGATAGGGGGCTTTTCGTATTCGTGCAGAACTTTTTTCCAGGTTTCGTTGGCGCGTTGTGTCGCTGTTTTTGCACCAGCTTCATGCCAGGTCTCGAAGTTACGCCAGTCCGATAATATGGGCTCGTAAAAAGCATTTTCGTAGCGCTCCAGTGTATGCGCAGATCCGAAGAAGTGCCCACCCGGGCCTACCTCTGAAATCGCTTCGAAGCCAAGACTATCCTCGCTTATGTCTACCGGCTGCAGAAAAGCTGCCTGCATCTGCAATATTTCGGCGTCGAGTATGAGTTTCTCGAAGGAACAGGTTAAGCCGCCTTCGATCCAGCCACCGGCGTGCATGACGTTATTCACATGCGCCTGTATGCAGGCATTGACCGACATGTCGGTTTCGTAGGTTGCCTGCAGATCGACACAGCTGGATGCAGTGGTGCTGGATGATCGTAGCGGCAGCTTGTAACGCCGCGCCAGCTGCCCGGACATAATCACCGATTGGGCGTATTCGGGCGTACCGAAAGCGGGCGAACCGGTGCGCATATCAACATTGGAAGTAAAATGCCCATAAAAGGTCGGTGCCCCACGGACGGCTGCCTGCGTCAGTGCAATACAACCAAGCGCCTCGGCATTTTGCTGGGTTACCGCGCCGGCCACGGTGGCGGGTGCCATGGCACCTGCGAGGGTGAATGGGGTGATATGGACTGGCTGACCAGCCTCGGCGAATATACGCATGCCGTCGGCCTGGCCTTCGTCGAATAACAACGGAGAGTTGGTATTCAATCCGCCGATGATCCCCGGGTTTTCCCTGAGCCCGGCATCGTCGGTCTGCAGCGCAATTTTTGCCATCTCGATGCAGTCACGGGCACGTTTGGCGGTATTCAGCCAGTTGGGTTGCCATCCCTTGCCGGTGAGTGTGATTTGCGCATACATCATGTCGAGGTGACGTGTATCCGGTGGCAGGTCCATTGGTTCCAGACCGCTGCCGCCCTCGTGGTGAAAAATATTCAGCGAGCCCACCAGTTTGACAAAATTTTCCATGTCCTGCTGGGTGCCGGAGCGTCTACCCAGATCGAGGTCGGAAACAAAGGAAGGGCCGCAGACGCTGGCGAATATGATCGAGTTGCCGCCGAGACGCACAGTCTTTTCCGGGTTCCTCGCGTGTATGG
>CAXBMV010000314.1:0-4643 GCA_963976575.1 uncultured Gammaproteobacteria bacterium
CGCCGTAGGTGGCCGGCTCGAATCCGGCCAGCATCATCAGGCAGGTGGTTTTACCCGATCCCGATGGCCCCAGCATGGTCAGAAACTCGCCGGTTGCTACGTCGAGGTTCAGGTTTTTAACCACCAGGGCTTCGCCATCGTAGCTTTTCTGGATGTCAACGAATCTTACTAGCGGTTTTTCGCTCGGCATAATGTTGAGTTCTCTAATTGTATTTTTTTAGGCGTGTGCAGCTATTTTCGGTCCGGAATCTGATTATTTTTATAGTATCCGGTACCGCTATAAAGCAAGAACCATAACTATCTTGCCCTGTAAAATCAACCGATTTGTCCTGTTTCATACTATCCTTTTACTTGTTAGTACACCGATAGTACCAGTTCGACCCTGAATTCAATCTGAACGAAAGCGGAAGCGACTTCAAGATACTACCTCGTTTGACTCTATGCCCGGCGGGTCCAGATTTTCAAAAACACAGTCATAGGTAATCACCTCGCCTTTCACGCCGCCGACATTGCTTTGCACGCGGGTGGCGATCATGGTCTCGACCTTGAAATTCAAAACAAAGGTCCAGCTTTCGGTGGAAAACGGGTTCGAAGCCGAGGATACGACGATCACACTGCTGCTGGTCTGCGACCGGATCTTGATCAGGTTATGTGGTTTTTCGTTGGTTTCGATGCGGATACTGGCACCTTTTTTACCCTGCGGCTGCCAGGCAAAGGCAATTTTGGATTTTTTATTGCCAAAGCTTTCCGCCATCATCCATTCGGAAAACCAGGATTGCGCTTTTTCAGAGTTTTTGCGCGCTTCCAATTGCTTGTGACGTCCCTGCAGGCTGGACTGATCGCTGATGCAGGAAATGCTGCTGGGGGATTCGATGTCGGCCGCGCGGATGACTAGTGGCAGCATTAACAGTAAGGAGAGAAACAATCTCATGCGCGCATTATATCCCCAGCGCTGCCTTGTTGTAGAGAATTTAATTTTGTCACCGGGCAGGCGTACTGTTGGCGTGTATGGCTGACATTCAATCCGCAGCAGGATATGCTGCCGGAAGAGGTGGGCGCTATGACAATAAAGGGTTACCGATATTCGAAATCTATACTGATTCTGGTTTGCCTGTTGGCGCTATCAGCACAGGCGGCCTTGTCGAGCAAGCCTGAATCCGCCCTGCTGGCGGAGCCTGCTGCCGCTCTCGAACCCGGTGACGTGGTCAGGATAGTGATCGAGGCGTTGGCCGACAATGACAATCCCTATAAGGATGCGGGTATTGCCACCACCTACAATTTCGCTTCACCCTCCAACCGGGTTAATACCGGGCCTCTGCCCAGATTCAGGCAAATGCTCAAGGGAGGGGTTTACAGCGTCATGATCGATCATCGCAACAGCGAATTCAGCGAAGTGGTGCGTCAGGGCAACACTGCCTACCAGTACGTGCGTCTGATCACGCGGCAGGGCAATCTTGCGGTATTCGCGTTTCGTCTCAGTCTGCAAGGCGACGGGGTGTTTCGCGACATGTGGATGACCGAAGCGGTGTGGCCGCTGAATCAGTAAAATAAAACTGATCGGTAAAGACAGCAACAATCGGAGAGTATTGCGACAGGCGGATGGTTAATATGCTGTCATTATCTTAGCCCGAGAGAAAAAATCATGCCTGCACCAGCCCCGAAAGCCATGCAAAAATTTGTTGCCCTGGCGCGTTATATCGCCGACAACGCCGATGCCTCGTTGCCGCTGGCGACGTTGGCCGAGCGTGTGCAGCTGTCTCCCTCGCGACTGCAGCGAGTGTTCAAGTCGATTTTCACGATTTCTCCCAAGCAGTTGCAACAGGCCGCGCGCAGCGAAAAATTCAAGGCGCTGTTGCGCTCAGGCAGCGATATTACCACCGCAATCTACCAGGCTGGCTATGGTTCCAGCAGCCGTGTTTACGAAAAGGCACAGCACAATATCGGCATGACGCCGAAGGCTTACCGTGGCGGCGCGCTGGGTGAAGCGATTACCTATGCCTGCCGTGACACGGTACTCGGGCCGATGCTGATGGCTGCCACCGATCGCGGCGTCTGCTTTGCCCAGTTCGGAGAAAATTGTGAAGCGCTGCTGGCCCAGTTGCGCGCCGAATTTCCGCGCGCCGAACTGCTGGCCTTCGATGGCAGCGGCGCGCAACAGCTGGATCTCTGGATTCAATCTATGAATGCCTATTTGCAGCAGCAACAGCCGCGGCCCGAGTTACCGCTGGATTTAAAAGGTACTGCTTTCCAGATCAAGGTGTGGCAATTCCTGCTGAGCACGAGCGAGGGCGAGGTGGCCAGTTATGGCGAGTTGGCGCTTGCAATCGAGAAGCCCCGCGCAGTCCGCGCCGCGGCTTCGGCCTGCGCTGCCAACCGGGTCGCGGTGCTGGTGCCCTGCCACCGCGTATTGCGTGGCGATGGTGGTCTCGGCGGCTACCGCTGGGGAGTGGAGCGCAAGCGTGCCTTGCTGGATCTGGAGCGCGCGCAAAAAGCGGCCGCCGCGGGCTAGTCGTGGTAACGCTGTTTTATAGCAGATCGGAAAGCAGGAAACCTATACCGATGCGTTCCACCGAATGGTTGTAATCGATCATGCTTTCACCATAACCGTTAAAAAACTGCACATAGGCGCGCAGCTTGCCGCTTAAGGGGAATGTCCAGTCGAGTTGTACCGCACCACGGTTGTTCGGGCTGTCCAGGTTATTGCGCAGCATTAACGAATATTCGTGCTCGAACTTGCGGTAGGCGACACTTAATTCAAAATGGCCGAGATAGTCCTCTATATCAGGGTTGTCATCACCACTGGTTTGCAAGGGGTCGGACTTTTTATGTTCCGGGATGCGCCACCAGGGCTTGAAACTGAAGACGAAGCGGCTGCGCTCCCAGATCAGGTTGGCGTAAAGCCGGTTCCAGCTGCGCGACAGCGGCAGGCTGCGACCGTTGGATTGATGCGACAGGCCCAGCACCAGCAGCGAGGCGTCGCCACCGAGTATCTCCCAGGGTACCGGCTTTACCCAGAAAACTTCGGTTTCGTAGGTGGATTCGCGAAAGGGAGCCGAGATGGCGTTGTTGTATACCTGCCAGAAGGAGCGCACGGTAAAGCCGACGAACAGCGCATCGTCTTCCAGCAGCAAGTCTTGCGCCAGCGGGGTTTTCAGGCTGAGCTGGTACTGGGCTTCGTATTTGTCGAGCTGGTCTTCACCGCTGGTGTTGCCGGTGAATAGCGCCTGTCCGGGTCGCGGCGACCAGGTCAGCGGCAAAAAGTAATTACGCCGGTGCGCCAGCAAGGCCGAGCGGTTCTGGCTAAGCGCCAGCTCACGCTTGATGCGTTCTTCTACCAGCGAGCCTTGATCCTGCTCCTGCCCGGTTTCGTCGGTTTGGCTGCCCGTGTCGATTTCTATTGCCTGCAACGAGGCACTCGTCAGCAAAAGCAGCAGTGCAAGAATAGTAGCCGCAGGCGACCCGAAAGCTTTGCAATGTGTATTCATGATTGCGCGTGTAAAAAATGACCGCGTATTCTACCCAAAAATTTCTGCCCTCGTGGCGTTAATTCGGTAATATTCGCGCATGCACAGTATCAAACTGCCTTCGGGCAACAGCTTGCCGGTACTCGGTCTGGGTACCTGGCGAATGGGTGAACACAGCGACCATCAGCAACGCGAGGTTGCCGCGATCCATGCCGCACTGGATCTTGGAATCAGTCTTATCGATACCGCGGAAATGTACGGCGAGGGCGGTGCCGAGCTGGTCATAGCCGAAGCCATACGCGGGCGCCGTGACCAGCTGCAACTGGTGAGCAAGTTTTATCCGCATAACGCCAGTCGCAAGGCGTCATCGATGCCTGCGAGCGCAGTCTGCAACGACTCGGTACCGACTACCTCGATCTCTACCTGTTGCACTGGCCGGGCAGCGTGCCCTTAAGCGAAACCTTTGCCGCCCTGCATGAACTGAAAGACAGTGGCAAGATCCGCGACTTCGGCGTGAGTAATTTCGATGTCCTGGATTTGGAGAAGATTCCGCTGGCAGATCAGCAACAGCTGGGTTGCAATCAAATCTTTTATAACCTCGCGCACCGCGAGACGGAACACGCGGTCAGCGGCTGGTGCCAGCAACGCGGCGTACCGCTGATGGCCTATTCGCCATTGGATCAGGCGAGTGCGATGTTGAAGTCCCCGGTTTTGCGCGACATCGCTGCCGGGCATAACGCCAGCGCGGCGCAGATTGCACTGGCCTGGTTGCTGCATCGCCCGGAAACCGTAGTAATACCCAAATCGGTGCGTGTCGAGCGTATCCGCGAGAATTTTGGAGCACTCGAGATCCAGCTCAGCGCACTTGATCTGGCGCAGCTCGAGGAGGCTTTCACTGCACCGCAACAGGCAGTTCGTCTGGGTATGCGCTAGACGACCAGAGTCTTTTTGCCGATAGGTCAAAATCACCGGCATCCCCGATTTCTTCATCTATACTTGAATTCAAATTTGAACTGAACGAGGTATATATAGATGTCGGGGAATTTTCGGCTGGTAACGCGTAGTGATTTTGATGGCCTGGTTTGTGCTGTATTGCTGAAGCATTTGAACCTGATCGACGATATCAAGTTTGTCCATCCCAAGGACATGCAGGATGGCATAGTCGATATCAGCGACCGC
>CAXBMV010000315.1:0-4626 GCA_963976575.1 uncultured Gammaproteobacteria bacterium
ATATTTGCGCGTCTTTATGTCGACAAACGCCAGTTTGTTTCGCTATTCCTGAAGTGAGCTTCCAGAAAATAAACTTCATCAGGTAGCCAGTTATTCTTAGTGTGGAAGATAGGCTCACCCGGTAGTCCTAAGCCTGATGGCTTCTTAGTCCTTGCGGAACAATCAGCCCCATCGACAAATAGATTTGCATCAACTCATCAACCGAAATATCGGGCATCGGAATGACAGCTTCTCTATTCATTAACACCAGTGCGCCGGTCATAGGTATGGGAGATGTGGGTAGATATATCATCAGACTTTCCTTGCCCGAAATTCTGTAGCCCGCCTGCGGTGGCATCAGGGCCAGGACATTAACCCCGTTCTCGCCACCCATTCGACAAGATACGACACTCATCCCACTTAATTCATCGCTTTCATCACGGTTGAATAGCTTTACAACTTGTGACACAGGTTTATAAATTGAACGAATAATGGGCAGGCGTTCAAACACTCTGTCCATATTTTTATCAAATTGGTTTTTGGCCAGGCTTTTGGCGAATATTCCGATTGCCCATATGCAGACCAGCGCAATGAGAATGCCAATGATGAAAGACAGGTAGCGATGATTCTGTCCTACCAGAGCTTCGCCGCCAGAGGCCAGCATATCCCCGATTAACGAACCGGGGCCAAATATACTGGAGAGCTTGCTGCTTACCCACTCAAGAATAATAAAGGTCAACATCACTGGCAGTAATGCGAATATTCCAGCAATAAAGTTCCCGGCTATTTTTGCAGACCAGATTTGCTGTAAGAGATTTTTCATACTATTAGTTCTCACTCCTTATCAGGTAATTAAATTGATATTCAATGTACGCCTGTTCATCGATCATACTGCGGCTGACAATATCCAAATGATGATCTTTTACTACCAGGCCTTTGTTATGACAATCGAAAAAGAGGATTCAACGTCGCGGTGACCAACGGGTTCTACGAGGTAGCTATAAATGGCACTTCCGACATCGACTCGCCAACTGGAAGGCAAGTGCTCGAAGCTGTAACTGACGCCGACATAGGCATCTGGTATATGTTTGCCCTCTTGAGAGGTTTCGCTTATCGTCGGCGAGGTGAAGGTTTCTCTGAAACCGACCCTGGGCAGGGGAAGGGCCCCGATGATTCTTGCTGTGCCTACCCAATCGCTGCCGAATTTATCGGTTGCCCGCTCATAACTAGCGTAAGCAGTGAATGCATTATAGGTTCCGGAATAGTCAAACTTCCCATCAAAGTTCGAAGTTAAGTCCAGGGTGCTGAACTCGATGTCGAAGCGTGATATATCGAGTTGTTCAAAGGCTAGCCCTAAATGAAGTCGCGAGTCATTTTCGAAGCGGGCAACATAAGCTGCTGTGGCGCCATAGTGCGAACCCTTGCCGTCGATGCGCTTCACTTGAACTAGAAATTGAGCTGGTAAAGCGCTGCTGTCATCCAGTGTCGGTTGTGCAGTTGCCACACCCTTCGACCCGGAAAGCTTGAGCTGGTCGTAAAACAGGCTGAAGATAAAGCCATTGTCGTCAGCGAAAGGCCGGTAGTACTGGAGCCCCAGCATCGGTACCGAGTTATCGATGAGGCCTCCGCTTAAACTACCGTAGCCGGCCTGTACTCGCCATTCAGCCTCTTTTGTATCAACCGGGGTCTGTGGGAAAGCCAGATAGCGAAAGTCCATTGGTACTTCAATTATATGCTCGGCAATGTAAGAGAGTGGTTCAGCTGCCAGGCCCGGAATCGCTATAAATAGCACCGCGAGCGGGAAATACGATGGCTTCATACTGGCTTTGGGATGATTTAGTTAATCAGTCGGCGAATGTATAGGTTGCAGCTTAAGAATGGTTGAAGAAGCTGTGGTCATTGACTCGACCAGAGTCGAGTCAGTCTGTAAGTCCGGGCTCAGGTCAGGAAGCAATTGAGGCTGGAGGACCGGTTCAGCAGGATTCTTTGAAATGAGTAGAAGCTGCTCCGGGTGGGCTGTCCTCTAGATGCAATCCCTCGTCAGGTTTGGCAGATATCTGAACAGAGCAAATTTTTCCTACCGCTAAGTGTTAGCTAAGTCATTGTGCTTAATATTCGTATCACGCACTAGAAATGCGTTAACTTTTAACTAACTCTAACGGAGATTTACCAATGAAAAATATGAATAAGTACATAGCAGCAGTATTGATTACCGCGGGTCTGTCCGGAGCAGCTTACGCAGTACAGGCAAAGGAATCGGGAGTGAATGATGCGCTTGCCGCAGCTTCAGCAAGAGTCACCATAAAATCAGCGATAGATCAGGCTTTGAACAAAGTGCCTGGAACAGTGGTCGCCGTTGAATATGAAAATGAGGATGGCAAGGCGGTCTGGGAAGTCGAAGTTCTGGCGGCCAATAAATCGGTTCATGATCTGACCATCGACGCTTCCAGCGGGAAGGTTCTTTCTAACCAGGTCGATAGCAATGACGATGGCGACGACGAGGACAAGGACGATTAGATTCACTAAGTGAATCAGAATTGTCAGTTATATGAAACAGGGCTGCCCACTTACCCGGGCAGTCCGCTTACAGGAGAAACTAATGATTACTCAAAATCCAGGTATGCCGGAGCAGAATAGATTTCAGCATTTTCTTGAGAGAATTAGCGTGGTGGTAACGGGGTCGATCATATTAATGGCTGGATTAATGTTTGCTTTGCTGGTCCTATTAACGACTCTGGTGCTTGCTCCATTCGCTGCTTTCAGGTTCTGGTTGCTGAATCGACAGATCTTGCAGTCTATGCGAGACAGGAAGAAGGAAGCGGCGTTCGATCGAGATGGAGTCGTGATAGAAGGAAACTACAGCGAGGTTGAGAAATAAGAACATGCGTGTACTTTTGGTCGAAGACGATCATTTGATCGGCAAAGCCGTAGAACAGGCTTTGCGCGATGCCGCCTATGCCGTCGACTGGGTACAGGATGGAGCCAGTGCCGTGGCGGCGGCAGGAACCGAGGAGTACGCACTCATATTGCTTGATCTTGGCTTGCCGAAGAAAGATGGTATCGAAGTCATGCGCGAACTGCGCCGTAAAAAGCACAGTGTGCCTATCATAATTGTCACCGCGCGCGATGCTATCGAGGATCGAATCAATGGACTGGATCACGGCGCGGATGACTATCTGGTTAAACCGTTTTCGATGAGTGAACTACAGGCCCGCATACGCGCGGTCATTCGTCGTAACCACGGCGTTGCAGATGCCACTATGCACAGCAGTGTGCTGATGCTTGATCCGGCAACTCATGAAGTCACGCGTGATGCCAGAACCGAAGCCTTATCGTCACGAGAGTACGCCCTGTTGCATGCTTTGATGTTACGACCGGGTAAGATTCTTTCGCGGGATGAACTGGAAGAGCAGATTTACGGCTGGAACGAAGAGGTCGCCAGTAATGCGATAGAATTTATTATTCACGGGCTACGCAAAAAAATCGGGAAGGATGCCATTAAGAATGTTCGAGGCCTGGGATGGATGGTAAATAAATAATGAAACAAGCCTCCATACAGCGTGACCTCAATCGCAGAATCATGCTGGCTTCGCTGACTGTACTGCTTCTCGCCGGTGCCTTGTCGGCGACCATATCCTTTTTTGAAGCTCGAGAACTCCAGGACAATATGCTCAGGGAAATCGCTTCATTGGTTAACAATCACCAGTTGAGTGATAATTTTTCAAGGCGAGATGAAAAAGTTGAAGAGGAAACAATTACGGTACATTTTTTGAGTCACCTGCCCGGTCTGGATGGAGGTAAATCGGCGGAAAGCCTGGCTGATGGCCTGCAGACTATTTCCATTGATGGCGAAAAATGGCGTGTCTTGGTATTGACGAAAGCGGACTCTGGAACTCGCCTGGCAATCGGTCAGCAAACCGAATTACGCGATAACATTGCCCTGGCCAGTAGTTTGAATGTCATATTGCCGATACTACTGCTGACGATAATCATGCTGTTGGTGATCAACTATATCATCGCAAGCCGGCTGCGCCCGCTAAAGACATTGACAGATAACCTGAACCAACTAGAGGCTACGCGCTTGCGGGAATTGCCGGAGGTCGATATTCCAGAGGAGATTGCTCCGTTTGTTAAATCGATTAATGCATTAATCGTTCGCACCCAGAGTGCGATGAACAAACAGCATCGATTCATTGCCGATGCTGCGCATGAACTGCGCACTCCAATCACAGCATTGTCGTTGTTGGCGGAGAATTTGGAGCGAGCAGATTCTGTAGCCGAGCGCGAGCAACGTTTGTCACTGCTGAATCAAGGACTGGACCGGCTTCGAGTTCTCGTGGTGCAGCTGCTTGACCTGGCTAGACTTCAAAGTGATTCAAGCGGATTGACCGAAACCGTTTCTTTCAACCAGGTAGTGCGCGATGCAATTGCAGATCTCTACCCCTTATCCGAAGCCGCGCAAATCGATCTTGGGATGAAGCGGCAGGAAGCGCTCAGGGTAAAAGATGAAGATGGAAGGCTGGGCCAATTGGTTCGCAATGCGATCGAAAATGCAATACGGTACTCTCCTGCCGAAAGCAGGGTTGATATCAGTTTATATTCCGAAAAAGAGCTCGCTATATTTTGCGTCGAGGATCCAGGTGCGGG
>CAXBMV010000316.1:0-4620 GCA_963976575.1 uncultured Gammaproteobacteria bacterium
GCACCACGGATTCTAGCGATATCGATAACGAGAAACACTTTGTATCGAATACACGTCAACGTGTAACGACGCAACAAATTAAGCTGATTCATCCCAACGATTTCGTGACGCTGCCGAAAGGGCAGGCATTTGCGTTACTCGATGGCGGCAAGCCATACAAGATACGTATTCCCATTTCCGATCCTGCTGATTTAACTGATCTGCCAGATAACCTGGCTATGCTGGCGGCTGAAATGCGAGATAGCTACACCACGAATGAAGACTGGTATCACTACGCGCCATCATTCGACGAAGGTGTCGTCAAAAACGTCATGAATGAGCATCGCGTGGCCAGTGTTACCGCAGTAGTTGAGTCCAATCAAAATACGGTAGTCGAATCCAGTATCAGGGCAGTTGTCGAATAATGGCCGAATCTGCACAGTCTCGACCTCAATCAACCAGGCAGTACGTGCAGAAGGCGCGGCATATGCCGCTGACTTTCAAAGTCATCCATGGCGTACTCAATACTCTGGCATTCTGATTGAATGGGGTGGCATGATGTTCGTCTGGGAAGAAGAAGGCTCGATGCATAGCCAGCGTGTATTGAAGCGGGAGCTAGCTTATTTGCAGGACGATTTCTCCAAGAGCATTGTCAATGAATCACCGGCTGTTACCGCATTCGACTCGGCCCTGGCCGCGAAGCACTATTTGTTCGAGGCATCGCATTTTATCGATTTTTGGGAGTGGCTTAAAATCCCGCCACCCAATGCCAGCAATACCCGGTTGACGATCGCTCGAACCACAATAGCAGTTAACGACTACTTTCAGGCTTTGATCAATACAACCGTTGTTTACGCGGTACGCGTAACCGTTGCGACACTCTCAATGCCTGCATTCTTATTGGTTGGCCTCGCCGCTCTGATCGATGGCCTGTTACGAATATACGGCGGCGGCATCGAACGCGCCATGATCTATCATCATGGCAAGCCCTGGATTCGTCCGGCGGTGGTCACAACCTGGTTTATCTATCTAAGCATCCCTTTTTCTATCCATCCGAATCTAATCTTTGGCCCAGCTATTTTCGTTTTCGCGATGGCCGTTTTCCTAACCGCCGCTTTATTTAAAAAACATTTATAGAGGCCAGCTATGCGTACTTTCTTTCTAGTCATATTCCTGCTTTCGATATCGGTTAACTCCACGATAGCCGATAGCGATCTTGAGCGTAGCAATCTTTCAAAACTTGCCTCGGAGATTGACTTTCTGATCGATCGTGTCGACAAAATTCGGCGCACACCGATTACGAATCAACGCCTGATCTTCAATTACGCATATCTAAAATCTGACCTTTTGAAAATCAGGGCCGGTATTAATGATCACCTTAGTAAATCGATCGCTAGCGGTCGCCGCATCGAACCGCTTATGGGTGATTATCAAAATGGAGTACATCAATAAATGCTAAATGCATTCGAAGTGGCGGCGGGATTTCCCGCTGGTGCCCTAAATGTTTTATTCAGAGTTATTTTCGGTGGCCTGGTTACGTTCTGGGCTGCCTGGGTGATGTACAAGCAATTCTACTTATTCGCGGGTGAACGTATGACCATGGGTGAGTATGGAGCGAATATGGCCAAGTTATTAATTCTTTGGACATCTTTAATGTTAATCGTTGTTGTTTAAATAGGAGAAGTTGTAATGAAAAATCTACACAAAAAATGTCGCGGTGTTGCGATTGAATGCCGCAGCTTAATCGTCGCTATGGTTAGTTTTTCGACCATGTTGATGCAATCTGCCTGGGCTGCGCTACCCACCGCTGCCGATGTAACAAGCGGAGCCGGTGTTACTAATACTACTTCGCCACTCGGTTTTATCCGAGAAATGACCACGACGACTGGCGGCATCATGGCGATCATCCTCTCCGCACTAGTGACGATTGGAGTCGGCTACCAGATGTATGCGTCATTTGTTAAAGGTCGTGAAAAAGGCGAATGGCGAGATTTTGCGACAACCTCGATGATCGGTATGAGTCTAGTGGTTGTCGTCATTCTATTCGCTATTTTCGGCACCGATATCGTCGCGTAATAGCTATGGCACTACTCAACGATACAGCGCACCGAATAGACAGGGAACCTGTTCTGTTTCTTGGTTGCAGTAGCACCGAGATATTTTCTATGGCCGGAACCGGTGTCGTTGTTGGCCTGATCGTCGGCCTGGTAGCAGGTTTGCTACTAGGTCGATTGATATTGGCCTTACCGTTTGCCGTCGTGTTCGGCTTTGTTGCCGTCTGGAAAGGCGGTAAGTGGTTAGCCAGGCAGAAAGAGGGCAAACCTGACGGCTATTACGGAAAGTATATCCTCACAAAACTATCAAATGCCGGTTTGCTTAAGCTATTTGTTAATCGAAGTGGGCATTGGAGTGTTCGAAGATGAACTTTAAATCCGTACTGGAAGTTGAACGGCAGGCAAGCCGTTTCAAAACGCGCATTATCATTGGCCTGTTAATTGTCATGTCTATCATGGCGGTCGGTTGGTCTAGTGCACCAAGCCAGATATCACTGCATTACCCGCCCGATCTGCGCTCTGGAGCTACCATGCAAATTGGGGAAATTCCAGAAGCAGAAGTTTATTTATTCGCAGAGTACATACTGCAACAGCTCAATAACTGGCCGAAGAACGGCGAGAAGGATTATCAATCCAAAATCAGCATATTACGGTCCTATTTCACGCCTGCCTATCAGGTTGAATTACAGCGAGATTATGATACCCGAAGAAAGCAGGGGGAATTACGCAAGCGAGTCAGAAACTGGTCACCGGTACCGGGTACCGCCTACGACGATTCATTCGTGGTTAATACCGGTCAGGGTTGGGTTGTCTGGCTGGATGTTCAAATCCGTGAATATGTGAGTGGCGGCAAGGTAAAAGAGTTGCTACTGAAAGTACCGATGCGCGTCGTGCCATACGATGTGGATCGCGAATCCAACCCCTGGGGTCTCGCCCTCGATGGTCCTGGTCAGTTTAACCCGCAACTCGTGGGAGCAAAAAACCAATGAAGCACTTAATTATCTGCCTGTGTCTTATTTATTCAACCGGTATCATCGCGCAGCCGGTGGAAACAATAGAGCACCGAGTATGGGATAAACATCCGATTCATATCGTGCTGCCGGTCGGGCAGGAGCGACGCATCGACTTCCCGCTTGCGATCAATTTACAGGTGCCGGAGTTGGTCAGGGGTTTATCCGAGCGTATCCAGATAACCGAAGCGGGTAGCGTCTACTGGATTGCTAAACAGCCGTTCAAGCGCCAACGTGTAAATGCCATTACGGATACCGGATATTCGTACATTCTCGATATCGAAGCAAAACCAAAAGGTCACCGCCACCCAATCGTAATCGTTGATGATCGTATCCCTAAATCAGACGGCGATTCACTATCTTTGACAAACGCCAACTATGAATACGATTATGTCGACCTAATGCGTCTCGCCGCGCAATCGATTTATTCGCCGAATAGGCTAGTGAAAGAACTGCCTGGCGTCCGCAGAATTTCCGTTGACGCTGAAGCATTACCCCTGGTCCGTGGCGGCGATCTAATTATCGAACCCATTGCGCAATGGTATGCTCCGACTATACCGACGCTGTATGTCACAGCACTCAGGGTTCAGAGCAATTCACTCGATGCCGTCATATTAGACCCGCGTGATCTACGCGGTGATTTGCTCGCTGCATCCTCACAACATGGCTATGTAAACCCCGTAGGGCAAGAGGGTGATACCACCGCGTGGTATGTCGTTACCGATCAACCATTTGATGAGGTAACACCATGAACCGAAATAAGCTCTTACTCTTTGCGATGGTTTTTGTGGTTCTCACCGTTGTTGTACTGCTAATGAAAGCGACAACTGAGAACCCGGAACCAGGTGTGCAAAATGGTGTGCCTGTTCCTGGTGATTCAATTCAAAACATCAGTGATGCGGAACGTGACACCTACGTTAACACCATCAGTACCATGAATCAGCGCAATCTCGATCTGGAAAAACGAATTGCTGATATCGAGCGATTAAATCAAGAAAAGCTCAGCGACGATGAAATGGTCGAAGCTCTGGTTGCCAAGAAGGTAGATGAACAATCTAAAGCGACATTCGATGATTTCAAGCAAAAATTTAATGATCTGCTGTCGTCTGGCCTGCCTAATCTTGGGTCGGAATCCAGTAATAAAGGCTATTCAATACCACCAGAGTCGGCAAGTACCGTTACTGTTTCAACTGGTGATGCCGAGGGGCTTGGTTTCGATAGCTTGCTTTCCCCGGGGAAAAAGATATTACGTGGTAGTAAACCTGTGTCGGCCACCGAATTGCAGGCTGTATCGACGCAAGATAATCAGGCCATGGTTTTAATCTCACCGTTTTCCAGGGTTGCGTATACGGATGACAAAGAGGATCCCGTACCCGTCACGATTACCGGTGAGCCGATCCGACCTGAAAAAGAAGATCCCAGGATAAGTGCAAAAGAGGAAGGCGAGACTATTCCGTTTTACACAATTCCACGCAATGCGACCCTGTTCGAAAATACGACATTGACCGCGTTGCTTGGCATCGTGCCGAATGTGCAGGGTAGCATCATAGACCCGATTCGGTTCAAGATTATTACCG
>CAXBMV010000317.1:0-4599 GCA_963976575.1 uncultured Gammaproteobacteria bacterium
CGGTGGTATCGGCCTGGGCACGCCCGCCTGAAAAATTCAGCCCGTAACCGCCGAGCCAGGTGACGCTGCCGGTTAACCTCAGGTCGACCGCAGGATCTATGCCGCTGGTGTCGAAGGCAAACTGGCTGGGGTCTCCACTTTTGAATTCCCAGATGGCTACCAGGTTGCTTTCATGGCGGCTGCCACCCGCTGCGATAATTCCGTCGTCGGTCATATTCAGGGCTTTGCTGGTTCTCAGGTTTGGATCCACCGGGGTCGGCAGTATGCCATCGGCAAACTGGGTAATCGCCGCCTGCATGCTGGCAGCATCGTTGCTACAGCTTGCAGTCCAGCAATTATGCGATTCCTGCAGCAGACGCACCACGAACCGCGAATTTGCCGGCGTGTCTATATTCATTTTTGCCTTGGCCGACTCGTAGGCACTATTGGAATCTGCGTTGGCGAAAAAGGGTGCAATCGGCAACGGTGTAGCGGTTTCGCGGTGACAGGCCGAGCAATTGGCCGTCAAAATAGGATGCACTGTATCGGCAAAGCTGCTGCCATTACTGCCCGGCGTGGTTGCAGTGGCGGGAAAAGATTTTGCTTCACCCGGCTCCTTGATCGCCGGCGCGGTCAACTGGATCAGGCGCGCCGAGGTGACATTGGAATCGGTTGCCCAGTTGATAATCATTTGCTCGATATTGTCGGCACAGGTGGCGGCATTGACGCTGCCGAGCCAGCACTGATGGCCACCGGCTACCTTGGCCACTATCGCCGAAGTTGCCGGGTTTTGCAGGTCCACATAGGGAACTGCCTGCGAATAGGCATAGTTGACATCGGCTCTATCGACGAAAGCGGGTGACTGGCCGACCGCATGGCAGCGGCCGCAGCGGTTGTCTTCCTTCAGGAAAGTCCAGAAATTGATATCGAAGGAACGTATATCAGCAGTCCTGGCGGGCGGGCCATTGTAGCCCGAGGCACCAACATTCAGATTTGGATTGGACACGGTTCCCGGACCGGCATCGCAGCCAAGCATCCACGAACTCAACATTGCGAGACCCAGAGAAATTCCTAACAGGCGTATTAGCGACATGTTCAACTCCCTTTGCACTGCGCTGCGACATCGGTGAATACTTCGCGCATGTCGTAGCCGCTGCTGGTGAAGTTACCCACTATCAGGTCTCGCGCGCTGCGGTCGGCTGCAAATACATTAGGGTCGCGCAGGCAGACCGACTGGTAAACCTTGTCGACCTGGCATTGGGCAAAGGCTTTACTGTTGGCCAATTCCATGCCCAGCGACTTCGCGCCGAAACCAGTTGCGTTGTTTTTACCATCGAAGGTAAGGCCGCTATAGCTGCCCCAGCCTGACCCGCTATCAAGGGGGCGGTTGCCGAGCACCGAGTTGGGGCCGTTGCGCCAGTAATTGATCCAGCTGTCATCGGTAGTGACATAGCCGGGTTCGAAATTGGTCGGGTTGATCAGGTGCTTGCCCGATACCACGCCATCGGTGAAAACCAGGTTGCCATCGCTCTTGTCGTTGGTGTAATCCCATTCGTAGTAGGCGTAGGCGCCGGCCATGCCATCCTGTCCGGCGTGGCAGCCGACGCAGGAATTGAGGAATATGCGGCTGTCGCCACCGGGACTGCGAGATACATCCTGGCGCACGCGATCGGGGGTGCGCGAGATATCTTTCAAGGGCTCCAGGTCGGTGCACAAATGGTTCATCAGGGTGAAGCGAAACATAGCGCGGTTGGTGCCATCGGAGAAAAATGCCATGGCGCCGGCGCGGGATGTCATCACACCGGCTGTTGCACCACTGCCCCAGGCCTGGCGTGCCGGGGTCAGGTTGCTTTGCGCGTCGGAGACGAGTATCGCAGGGTTGGACAGGTCGCCGTTTATCGGGCCCAGGCTTTCCAGTTGTTCGTAGTGAAGATTATCGCTGTCTGAATAAGCGTTGATCGGAAGCGTCAGGTTGTCACCGCGGTAAACGATGTCACCGTACAAGACTTCGCGAAAATCGACACCGTCACGAACCATGCCGATCACCGTGGCGATGTAGTCGTTCAGCGGGGTAAAAACAGTTTGCTCTTCATTGGTCCAGGGCGCGGCGAAATTTTTCAGGGTGACATTATAGAAGTAGCGGGCATTTGCGTTAAGCGAGGTATTGATCGCGTACTCGGCGGCGATTTTTCCGCATGCCGGTAAGGACGGGCAGTTAGGGTCACTGAGCAGCAGGCCTTCCATCGTATCGATGGTGGCGTTGCTGGCCGGTACCCCGGTAAGACGGTCATGAATGCGTTTGGCCTGCCTGCGTTCGCTATCCCCTGCAAGGAGCGACTGGCTTGAAATGACTGCAATGCCAAGCAGGGCGAGCGATAGTGTTTTTTTCAGTCCCATTGAAATTCCTGTTAATCGCTGACGCGTTTTTCCCTGATATTCGTAACCAATGAATCTAGCACAGGGATCTAGCACCCAATAGAAAATATAACCGGTAATAAGTCACAAAAAGTAAAATTGCCCATGCCGGATTTGTGATTGCTGGTAAGCTTTATTGCAGTTGGCCAGGGCCATGTTGGTGACTTACTCAGACCCTATATACTACCCGGGGTGGACTGCCAGGCGAATACCGCCTGTAGGAAAATACAGCGCTTTGGTCGGTTTGCAGGAGAACAAGTAAGCGCAGCGACCTTATTATATGGCGACACAGGACAGGATGGTTTAGAAGGAAAATGAAACAAGAGCCATTATCAATTTCGGCATTTCCCCAGTCATCGCGCCATTACCCGGCGTTACAAGGGTTGTTTATGCTGTTGCTCGGCGCCAGTCTGCTGCTGGTTAGCGCCTGTGATCCGGGGGCCGGCGACGGTATTGATCCAGGCGTGATCCAGATCCCGGTGGCATTCATCAAGCGTCCAATACCGGTAAATAACATGGGTCAGCCCATGCAGGTTGATCTGCGGCGCCCGTTGCAGTTCAGCCAGGGAGGCGATCTATACCTGCGCACTAATTCCACCACAACCGCCACGGTGAGTAATATCACTAGCTCGGTCACACTCGGTATGGGTGACGTGAAGGGACTGAATGCCTCCTTCGATGGCAGCAAGCTGATCTTTTCCTTACGTCTGTTTGATCCCGATCCCAACGATGACGTGGTGCCGAGATGGAATATTTATGAATACGATCGTACAACGGATGTATTACGGGCGGTGATACCGCTTCCTTCCTTTGCCGAGGAGGGCGACGACCTGTTCCCCGCCTACCTGCCCGATGGACGCATCGTCTTCAGTTCCAATCGCCAGCGACAGTCGCGTGCGATGCATATCAACGAGGGCAAACCCAATTTTTCAGCACTCGATGAAAATGAAAACGAAATAGCCCTGGTATTGCATGTTATGGATGCCGACGGCAATAGCGCCAGCCTGCGCCAGATTTCCTTCAATCAAAGCCACGACCTGGATCCCCAGGTGTTGACTACCGGTTCATACGCAGGGCAAGTGGTATTCACTCGCTGGGATAATGCAGGCGCCAATAACGCGATGCATTTGTACAAGGTCAATCCTGACGGCAGCGACCTGCAATTGCTTTATGGCGGGCACAGCCATGCCACTGGCACCGGTGGCAGCACTATCCAGTTCAGCCGGGTGCGCGAAATGGCCGATGGTCGTTTGATGGTGATTGCCCGACCATTTAGCGGAACCTTCGATGGCGGGGACATTATCATTATCGATGTCGACCGCTACGTCGATAATAACAAGCCAGTGTGGAACCTGGCGGGACTCACCGGGCCGGCGCAGATACCGGCAACGATTAATAATGTCACCACCGATGGCTCGATATCCCCGGATGGTCGTTACCGCAGCGCTTTCCCGTTGCGCGATGGCAGCAGTCGGGTACTGGTGGGTAAATCCACCTGCCAGATATCGGTGAGTGCGATAACACGCCCCTGCATAGCGCCGTGGATTAATGATCTGTCAGCGGTCGAAGTGTCGCCGGCCTATTCGGTCTGGCTTTACGACACCAGCGTCAATACGGAGAAGGTAGTGGTGCTGGCAGAGGCCGGCATGGTCATCAGCGACGCGATTGCGATGCAGCCAATGTCGCGGCCGCCAGTCATTTTCGATAAGGGACCGGGCCAGTTGAACACTGGCTGGTTCGACGATAATCTCGGTGTGGTCAATATCAAAAGCGTTTACGATATTGGCGACGGCAGTTTCGATGGCAGCTATTTCGGGGTCGCACACAGTGCCCCCGGGCCGATTAACTCGGTATCCGATTTCGCCGATCCGGCCCTCGCGACCGCGGCACAGCGTCCAGCCAGGTTTGTACGATTCACCCGCGCGGTCGCTATCCCCAGCCCCGATGACACGGAATTGACCGATCCGCCGGATTTGCTGAACTCGGCGTTTGGCCCGCAGCGTAACCGTGGCATGCGCGAAATCCTCGGCTATGCACCGGTGGAACCCGATGGTTCGGTCAAGGTTAAGGTGCCGGCGAATGTACCCATGGCGCTGGAAGTGCTGGATGGCGAGGGTCGTCGCATTGGCCCGCAGCATTTGAACTGGATTCAGGTGAAGCCGGGCGACAGTGTTACCTGCAATGGCTGCCATACGCACAATACCG
>CAXBMV010000318.1:0-4591 GCA_963976575.1 uncultured Gammaproteobacteria bacterium
GTATAGAAATCACCGAGGGTTTGCTCATGGACGCCGGTGATGTAATCACCAATCGCCTGCTCGAATTTCGCGATGCCGGGATACCAATTTCCATCGATGATTTCGGTACTGGCTATTCCTCATTGTCTTACCTGAAGCAATTTGAAATCGACTATCTGAAGATTGACCAGTCCTTTGTACGCAACCTGGAACCAGGTAGTAGCGACCTCGCCCTGTGCGAGGCGATTATCGTGATGGCACACAAGCTTGCTATCAAGGTCATAGCCGAGGGCGTGGAAACCACACAGCAGTTGGAACTGCTCAGGGGTTTTGGCTGTGATTATGCCCAGGGTTACCTCATATCCAGACCCATGCCAGCAGACGAGTTCGAGTTATTCTTCGCTCAGAACTAGTGGCTGAAAAGATCTGGACAAAAAAAAGCGCGGTGATTACCGCGCTTTTTTTATGCTTGTTGTGGCAACTGGTTATAGCCAGTAGACAAATACAAACAGTCCCAGCCAGACCACGTCGACAAAGTGCCAGTACCAGGCTACCGCTTCGAAGGCAAAGTGCTTTTCAGGAGTGAAATGTCCCTTGGCCGCACGGATCATGATGATCAGCAGCATGGTTGCACCCATGGTCACATGGAAGCCGTGGAAACCGGTAAGCAGGTAGAAGGTGCTGCCATAAATACCCGAGTCCATGCGCATATTCAAATCATTATAGGCATGCGAATACTCGAGAGCCTGGAGACCAACGAAGAGGAATCCCAAAGCCACGGTGGCAAACAGCCAGTAAACCAGCCAGACGCGGTCCTGACGTTTCAACGCCCAGTGGGCAAGCGTCACGGTCAAGCCGGAAGTCAGCAGGATCGCTGTATTCAATGCGGGCAGGCCCCAGGCGCCAACGGCAGCCTTGGCAACCGAAAAGTTTTCTGCCAGCGGTACTGCCAGCAATGGCCAGGCGGCTTCGAAATCAGGCCAGAGATATTGCGCGGTAGCGTCGTTATTCGAGGCACCGTCCAGCCAGGGGATGGAGAAGGCGCGTGCATAGAAAAGCGCACCGAAGAAAGCGGCGAAGAACATCACTTCAGAAAAGATAAACCAGCCCATGCCCCAGCGAAAAGACATGTCCACCTGCTTGTTATAAAGACCACCCATCGACTCGGTAACTACCTGACCGAACCAGCCATACATCATGAAAATGAGGATGGCGATACCGACGAACATCGGCGTCATACTCCAGGTGCCATGCAGGTAATTGGCGATACCCAGTACGGTGGTAGTTAAACCAATCGAACCGATAATAGGCCAGTGGGTGCCATGCGGCACATAGTAGTCTTCGTTGGAAACAGAACTCATGGATTATCTCTCTCTAGCTATCATGAATGCGTAAAAAATATATTATCCCTTGTCCAGGCTAAAAAATGTATAGGACAAGGTTATCTGTTCTACCTTTGCCGGTAAATCCCTGCTGATAATAAATCGCAGCGGCATATCCCGGCTTTCAAATGCAGTCAGTTCCTGCTGGCTGAAACAAAAGCATTCCGTCTTGTTGAAATGCGCCGCGGCCTGGCCGGGCGAAACACTCGGCACCGCCTGCCCCAAAGTCACTTCAGCACTACTGCTACGCACACGGTAATTGGCTTCGTAAAGCTGCCCCGGATGCACTTCCATTTTCCTCACTACCGGCTCGAAACTCCACGGCAGACCCGGATTGATATTGGCGAGGAAGCGCACTTCTATGGTCCTCGACACGTCTATCTGGCTGGCGTCGATTTCCGATGCCTCGACACGACCGGTCTTGCCATTCAGCCCGGTAATATCGCAAATAACGTCGTACAAGGGCACCAGAGCGAAACCGAAACCAAACATCAGTAGCGGGATAATCGCCAGCTTCAGCGGGCTCACTTTCATTCAAAATTTCCCCAGAAGAAAGTGGCGACAAAAAACAGCGCCACTATCAACAAATGCACCGCGACGATTAGCCGGGTCTTACTGCGCTTTACGGCGGTAGTAAAATATTCCCGCTCCTGCTGATCCTGATGCATGAATCCTCTTTAGTCGACTCATCCTGAGTCTGGCTAGCTGCGCCCTACTTGACTTCGGGCGCTACGGTGAAACTGTGATACGGCGGAGGAGAACTCAATTGTTCAAATTCCAGACCCGTGGCGCCTTCCCATACGCGATCAGTAGCCTTCTCACCACCTCTGATCGTCTTGATAACGATGAACAGGAAGAAAACCTGCGCCAGTCCAAAGGCGAATCCGCCCAGGCTGGAAATCATGTTGAATTCAGCGAACTGCAGCGAGTAATCGGGGATACGACGCGGCATGCCGGCGAGTCCGAGAAAGTGCTGCGGGAAGAACAATACGTTAACCGCGATGGTCGACCACCAGAAGTGAATCTTGCCCAGTCTTTCGTCGTACATGTGGCCGGTCCATTTCGGCACCCAGTAGTAAAAGGCTGCGATGATCGAGTAGAGCGCGCCGGTTACGAGCACGTAGTGGAAGTGAGCAACCACGAAGTAAGTGTCGTGATACTGGGTATCCACCGGAGCAACACCAAGCATCAGACCGGAAAGGCCACCGATGGTAAACATGACGATGAAACCAAGCGCCCACAACATCGGCGTCTCGAAAGTCATCGAACCGCGCCACATAGTGGTCACCCAGTTAAACACTTTAACCCCGGTTGGCACCGAAATCAGGATGGTCGCATACATGAAGTAAAGTTCGCCGGCCAGCGGCATACCCACGGTGAACATGTGGTGCGCCCAAACCATGAAAGACAGGATCGCGATTGACGATGTTGCGTAAACCATGGAGTCATAACCGAACAGCGGCTTGCGCGCGAAGGTCGGGACAATCGCCGAGATCACACCGAATGCCGGCAGGATCATGATATACACCTCGGGATGACCGAAGAACCAGAATACATGCTGGAACATAACCGGATCACCACCACCGGCGGCATCGAAGAAGGAAGTGCCGAAATGACGATCGGTCAGCATCATGGTTACCGCACCGGCCAGTACCGGCATAACCGCGATCAACAGATAAGCGGTAATCAACCAGGTCCAGACGAACAGCGGCATCTTCATCAGTGTCATGCCGGGGGCACGCATATTGAGGATGGTGGCGATGACGTTTATCGCGCCCATTACCGAGGAAATACCCATCAAATGAACTGCAAAGATGAAGAAGTCTGTGGTATCCGGAGCAAAAGTCGTCGACAGCGGCGCATAGAAGGTCCAGCCGAATGCCGGTGCACCACCTTCCATGAACATGGTCGAGCTGAGCATGAGGAAAGCGAAAGGAAGTATCCAGAAACTCCAGTTATTCATTCGCGGCAGCGCCATGTCGGGAGCACCGATCATGACCGGGATCAACCAGTTGGCCAGACCGACGAAGGCCGGCATGATGGCACCGAATACCATCACCAAACCGTGCATGGTGGTCATCTGGTTAAAGAATTGCGGCTCGACAAACTGCAGGCCCGGCTGGAACAGTTCGAGGCGGATAACCATCGCCATGGAACCGCCAAACAACAGCATGGTAAAAGCCAGCCACAGGTAAAGCGTACCTATGTCTTTGTGGTTGGTGGTGGTCACCCAGCGCATCAAGCCTTTCGCGGGACCGTGATGATCGTGCTCGTCGTGAGCGCCGTCGTGTGTGGTTTCGTTATACATCTAAGTCCCCTTATCTCGCATTCTTGATGGCAGACGGTTGAACCATGTCTCCCACGCTGTTGCCTAAACTGTTTCGCTCATAGGTAATGACTGCTGCCAGATCAACATCGCTAAGCTGACCCTTGTAAGCGGCCATAGCGGTACCGGCCTTACCGTTCATGACTATATCCATGTGTCCGGCGGCGGGCCCAGTGACGATCGCACTAGCAGTCATTGCCGGGAAGGCTCCCGGTACACCAGCGCCGGTGGCACCGTGACAGGCAGAGCAATTGGTCTTGTATACTGCTTCACCCTTGGCCAACAGGTCCTCCATCGAGAATTCCTGTTCGGCGAGCTTGGCCAGCTCGATGGCTTCGGCCTTCTTTCCTGCTATCCAGTCTTCGTAATCCTGCTGGCTGACAGCATGGACAACAATCGGCATGAAGCCGTGGTCCTTGCCGCAGAGCTCGGCGCACTGGCCGCGGTAAATTCCGGGCTCTTCGATAATCGCCCAGGAATCATTGATAAATCCCGGCACGGCATCCTGCTTGACTGCGAGCTCGGGTACCCACCAGGCGTGAATAACATCGTCGGAATGAAACAGGAAACGAATTTTCTTGTTGATCGGCAATACCACGGGCTGGTCAACTTCGAGCAGATAGTTTTCCTTGCCGGTGGGATCCTTGATTACGTCGCGGCTGCTTTGCGCCAGGCTGCTGATGAAGGAAATGTCTTCATCGACAAAGGTATATTTCCATTTCCACTGGATGCCGGTTACCTGCAGGTTAATGTCGGCATCGGTCTTGGCGTCTTCGAGGTCGATCAGGGTACCGGTCGCCGGGATTGCAATCGCGATCAGGATAAGCAGCGGCGCCACTGTCCAGATGATCTCGATGGTCGTGCTTTCATGGAAATTGGAGGCTTGCGCACCCTTCGACTTGCG
>CAXBMV010000319.1:0-4581 GCA_963976575.1 uncultured Gammaproteobacteria bacterium
CCGATTCGAAACTTTCCTGCGGTACCCAGCCTAGCTTTTGTTTGATTTTGCCGGCATCGATGGCATAGCGCTGATCGTGCCCGGGTCGGTCAGCAACGAAACTAATCAGCTCCTCGTACCTGTTTATTCCCGAGGGGTGATCGCTAGCTTTTTCATCGAGCAGACGACAGAGGGTTTTGACTACGTCGATGTTCATTTTCTCATTGTGGCCGCCAATGTTGTAGGTCTCGCCGATGGCACCCAACTCCATCACCTGGCAGAGCGCGCGCGCATGATCGTCGACATAGAGCCAGTCGCGTATCTGCTCGCCCTTGCCATAAACCGGTAATGGCTTTCCTTCGAGCGCATTGAGGATGATCAGCGGCACCAGTTTTTCCGGAAACTGGTAAGGCCCGTAATTATTCGAGCAGTTGGTTACCACCACGGGCAAGCCGTAGGTTTCGTGCCAGGCACGCACCAGGTGATCGGAGGCTGCCTTGCTCGCCGAGTAAGGCGAATTCGGCTGGTAAGGGCTATCCTCATGGAACAGGCCACTGTCGCCGAGGCTACCGTAGACTTCATCGGTGGAGACGTGGTGAAAGCGGAAATCCTTATTCTCGCATTGCTCCGACCAGTAGTGTCTTGCCGCTTCCAGCAAAACACTGGTGCCGACGATATTGGTATTGATGAATTCTGCAGGACCGTCGATGGATCTATCGACATGCGATTCGGCAGCGAGATGCATGATCGCAGCGGGTTTGAATTCGTTGAAAAGGTTCTTCACTTCACGGCTGTCGCAAATATCTCCCTTCTCAAACTTGTAGTTCTCGTGATCAGCCACCGAAACCAGCGATTCAAGATTTCCTGCATAGGTCAGCTTGTCGAAGTTGATCACCCTGTAACCACCCTGCGCGATCAGTTGCCGCACAACGGCCGAGCCGATAAAGCCGGCGCCACCGGTAATAATAACTGTTTTCAAATGACTTCCTGTTGCGATGAAATATGCTCGCTAAAACTACCACAGGCGAGGTCTTTTTCCCATCGCCATGGTCACATTGCCAGGATTTTTTAATACTTCAGACTATTTGTTTTTCAAGCTTTAAGGGCGTCGCTAAAACCAGTATCTGTACCACCTTGGGAGTGGGGTTCGCGCGGAGGCGCTGGGGCGCAGAGGACGTGGGGAAATGGTGGCGCCAGTTTTTTAGTTTTTCCAGGGGTACTTGATTTGCACGGACTGTCATATGGATTAACCACTTTCATATAGTCCGTTTATAATTCGATGTATTCCGTCTTTCATCAGGGCTTCACTGAAGTTCAACAGATACCCTAGGCGAATGCCGCTGAGTTTAAGGTAAGTAAGTAATTGTTTTCTGTGGGCCCTGTTCAGAATGTCTACGCACTTGAGTTCGACAATAACTTTTTCATCTACAATCATGTCAGCTCGGAAAGCTTCCTCGAACTTTATGCCTCGATATTCAATCGGGACAATTACTTGCCGATAGACTTGGAATCCATTTTGCCGTAACTGATCAGCTAGAATGGTTTCGTAAACCGATTCCAGTAGGCCCGGCCCAATATCCCGGTGAATACGAATCGCCGTACTGACAACACAGGTTCCTATCTGATTTTCTCGCATTGTCTCCATCTAGGTTTCCAAAGCCAGATCCAACGACATCCGGTCGATTTTCACAAAACTGGTACCACCTAGCTCCCCCCGCGCGCCCTGCGGCCCCGCGCCTCTGCGTGAACCAGGCGTTGTACCATTTACACGAGGGAACCGGCAGGCGAGCTGTCACGCTTCTGTGACCGATAATCGAGACCGAGCAGGCTGATAACCGCGCTGATGAATAGCCAGCCGGCGGCGGGTAGTGGCACGGTAGAAAGCGACAATTGCGTGCTGCCGGGGACACCGGGTGTGCCTATATCTCCGATGCCGTAGGTCAGCGTAGCCAGGGTCAGGCTGTAATTATTTGACAGCAAGCCGTCAAGTTCGCGCGACTGTCCGGCGACAGCAAAGCCGCTGAAATAATCCAGGCGCAGCCTTTCGCCAGCGCCGTCACTAAAGATAATTTCGTCGCTGCTATTGGCTAGTGTGAAGTTGCTGTAGACATGGTCTACGAAGATGCCGCCATTGCTGCTCGGGTCACCATTTCTTGCCAGCACAAAGTATTCGCCGGGTGCTATCGGCAGCGGGCCGTCGAAGTGGTACTGGTTGCTGCCATCGTCGTGCAGGATCAGGCCATCGAGGTCGATGATGCTGTCACCGGGATTGTAGAGTTCGAACCATTCACCGAAACCATCGGATACCGCGGCCGGGTCGGCCATCACTTCGGTGATCAATAACTCGTCGATGGTACTCGCCCGGCTGGCGGGCTGAACGAGCATAAGTAGTATTACAGCGCCCAGGTGGGCAAATCCTTTTGCCTTCATGTCTGTCTCCTTGTCTAGTCTGGATGCAGCTTACACGTCCACGTAAGTTGCAAAACAAAACTAAAGGATCAGATCAGGATTTTCAAGCCCATTCCCGCTGAAGCGCTTGTAGGACAATAACGACTCTATTCGTAGGGCACCAGAAGCGGAGCACGTATATCGCCTTCCTCGTAATTTTCCAACTGCACATCGCGCATAAAATTATATTTCCTGCGGCTCAGAGCGCGCGCCTTTGCCGGATCCTTGATGATCGAAGCGCGGATAAAAACCATCAAATTTTGTTTAGTCTTTTTAGATGTGCTGGAACGGAACAAAGCGCCGAGTATCGGTATATCACCGAGAAAAGGTATTTTTTGCTCGCTTTCGATAATCTCATCCGAGATAAGCCCACCGAGTATCAGCATCTGCCCATCTTCCAGCTGCACCGTTGTGGTGATCGAACGTTTGTTCGTAATTAAATCAACCGCGGTGCTGGAGCTGCTGGCAACAGTGGACACTTCCTGCTGTATCTCCATAGTTATCGTGTTGCCCTCGTTTATCTGAGGCTTTACCTTGAGGCTGACACCTATGTCCTGGCGTTCGATGGTGCGAAACGGGTTGGTGGTATCGCTGGTGGTACCGGTGCTCTCACCCGTAACAAAGGGCACGTTCTGACCGACAATGATCTCGGCCTCGTGGTTATCCAAGGTGACGATCGATGGCGTCGACAACAGGTTGTTTTCCGAATCGCCCGAGAGCGCTCGAATCATCGTGATGAAACTCAAATTCGGGTCGCCGATGCGACCCAGCCCCAGCGTACCGCCTTCGGGAATAGCACCGCCGGCGACCGAAGCGATGGTTGCCCCCGAACCGGACAGTTGCGAGGAAAACACCGGGCCATCGTTACCGTCACCGGTGGCGTCGATCAGCCATTGCACTCCGAGTTCGTTACTAGTTTCCATAGACACTTCGGCGATAATTGCTTCTATATGAACCTGCGCGCGTGCGATGTCGAGTTGTTGAATCACTGACCGAAGCGAGGGAAATATCGACGCTGGTGCACTGATTACCAGAGCATTCGAGGTTTCGTCAGCCTGCACGTTAACCGAGTCGTTCTTGCCGCCCGGAGCACCACCGGTGGAATTTTTGGCCTCGGCTTTGATCGCCTCGGCTCCGACATTTCCGAGAATGGCAGCGATATTCTTGGCATCGGCATAACGCAGGTAAACCACGTGGGTATTGCCGCTGGAATCGACCGGTGCATCCAGATCGGCAATAATCGCGCGGTACTTGAGCCTGCTGGTTTTTTCACCGCTGATCAAAATACTGTTGGTGCGCTCGTCGGCGACTATTTTGACGTCGCTGGTGGCCGGGTTTTTTTGATCGCCAGCGGCCAGGTTGAGGCTGGACAACAGTCGCACCACTTCGGCGGCGAAGGCGTACTGTAGCTTGATGACTTCGATATCCGAATCGGCTTCCTTGTCCATCACGGCAATGATCCGATCGATGCGCTCTATATTGTCGGCACGGTCTGAGATAATCAGCACGTTGGTGTTGGCGTAAGCCGCCAGATGCCCCTGCTGGGCTACCAGCGGGCGCAGAATCGGCACCAACTGCGCCGCGTTGATGTGGTTGATGGTCAATACCCGCGTAATCAACTGATCACCCGGGTCGTTCTTGCCATCGGTAAAAGGTGCGGCACTTTGCTTGGCGGTGGCGTCGGGTATGATCTTGATCGCGTTTTCTGCGGGTACTGTAGCAAAGCCGTGCACCTGCAGAATCGAAAGAAAGACGCTGTAGACTTCCTTCTCATTTAGCGGTTTGGAAGACACCACGGTAACCCTGCCCTTGACGCGCGGGTCGATAATGAAATTCTTGCCCGTGATTTGCGAAACGCTGTTAATCACCGCGACCAGGTCGGCATCACTGAAATTCAGTGTCACTTCTTCGGCACGCACTCCCAGGCTCAGTATCAGTCCAAACAGGACAGATGTAATCAGGCGACGAGTGTTGCAAGCACGGCTTGGCATTATAAGGTTCCCGTATTTGTCATTTGTGCCAGCGCGCCAGTAGCGTGATAACACATCAATATTTCATTTCTCGCTGCAATCATATTCAAAGCCTGAAATCGAGGGTTTGTTCGCTGCCATTGCGCAGTATGGTCACCGATATACTATCCGCCGTGGTCAGCGA
>CAXBMV010000320.1:0-4578 GCA_963976575.1 uncultured Gammaproteobacteria bacterium
ATCGCAAAAACGATATTTACAATGACTTTATCGAAGGCGCCAAACAGGGCTTCGACGTCGCCATCAAACTTATCCCCTACCTGGTGGCGATGCTGGTAGCGATCGGCCTGTTGCGTGCCAGCGGCGTGCTCGACGGCGTCGTCTGGTGCCTGCAATACCTGTTCTCGGCGCTGGGCATGGATACCGACTTTGTGCAGGCACTGCCTACCGCGTTGATGAAACCGCTCAGCGGCAGCGGCGCGCGCGCGATGATGCTGGAGACAATGAATAACTTCGGCGTCGACTCCTTCGCTGCCACTGTCGCCGCGATTATGCAAGGCAGCACCGAGACCACTTTTTACGTGCTTGCGGTTTACTTCGGCAGCGTCGGCATCCGTCATGCACGCCATGCGATTGGCTGCGCCCTGTTCGCTGACCTCGCCGGGATTACCACTGCAATACTGGCGGGCTACTGGTTTTTTCATCCATGATCAATTCAGGTTCTCAAACCGGGTAAGACTGGATTTTAGAATGCCGCTTGCCTGCTATGACATGACTTCAATTTGCACATAATGCCGGGAGAGTTCATGCATCATCCACCAAACCAGCGCGCTGGTTTCGTTATTATCGGTGGCGGAATCATTGGCAGTGCCTGCGCCTATTTCCTGGCCAAACGCGGTTTGGGTACAGAGACAATAGTGATCGAAGCAGACCCAAGCTATGCTCGCGCATCAACGCCTGCAGCGGCGGGCGGAATTCGACGCCTGATGTCCAGACCCGAGAATATTCTCATGTCCCAGTTCAGCCTCGACTTTTACGCGAACATAGCGGCCGAGCTTGAAATGGATGTCGATATCAGTTTCAAACGACAGGGCTACCTGTTCCTCGAAGATTCCTCAGGTGTCGCCGATCTACAGAATAATTTCAAAACCCAACAATCGCTCGGTGTCGATGCTACCTTGATGGATCTCGATAGTTTGCAGCGCAAATTTCCATCGCTGGGATCTGCAACCACCGCCATCGCCTGTCACTCTCCCAACGATGCCTGGATAGACCCTCAGCAGGCGATGCTCGCATTGCGCGACAAGGCGAAACAGCTCGGTGTCCGTTATCTGCAAGACCGGGTCGTCGGCTTGACTAGCAGCGGTGCAGCCGTACGAACAGCCAAACTGGCTTCGGATGCTTCGATAGAGGGCAACTTCTTCATTAATACGGCCGGCGCCTGGGTATCGGAAATTGCCGACATGACTTCGGCAAAGCTGCCGGTGCAGCCCATGTGTCGGGTACAGCATTACTGGCTTGCACAGGCAGACATAGAACCATTGCCTCTGGTTAAAGACGGAACAGGTGCCTTTTTCCGCCCCGAAGGCGATGGATTCGTAGGGGGGCGCCCCAGTTTTGAAATCGATCCCGGCTTCATCTGGGATCTCGATCGTGGCTATTTTGCCGATTATTTTGAACGTACCCTGTGGGAACTACTGGCTAACATGGTGCCTAAGTTCGAAAGCATTAGAATGCAAAGACAATGGGGCGGACACTACGCACAGAATCTTTTCGATGGGAACATGATTATCGGACCCTATTCGCCAGGGCTGGAAAATCTTGTTACCGCCTGTGGCTTCTCAGGGCATGGCGTAATGCACGCACCGGCAGTCGGCAGGGCAATCGCCGAGCTTTGTGTGGATGGAAGCTTTCAAAGTATCGACCTGTCCCGCCTGGGATTCCAGCGCATACTCGACAATCAACCTTATGCCGAAATCGGGATTAAATAGCCTGGTGAAATTTTGCCGCGGCATGACGCGAGTTTTCTTTTATACTCTAGCCGGCAAACAATCCGGCCGGTGTCGGTTCATGAGCAGAATAGAAGTCGAGTTTTGAGTATTAAAAGTCTGTTTCCGCGTTAGTAGAGGTTTAAGTCAATGACTTCCTCCGGGGTGGAGAATAGCAGTTTGCAAAGCTTCACAGCTGAACCTGACCGCTGAAATAGAATATTGAATATGAGATAGTGTGTTGTAAATGATCGGAGTTACTGGGGAAATATGATGACTGATCTAATCGAGAAATTAAAAGAAATTGCAATACGAGCTAGCCAAACAGATGCGCCATATATCAAAAGGGCAGTTGATCGCATACAGGCACTGGAAGCTGAACTGGCAGTTCATAAGGAAGATGTCACTGACTGGCAAGTCTCCGTAGCAAATCAAATGAGACGAAGAAAAGATGATAAGTAATAAAACAAGTCGAGAAGACTGTTCGAGAATCAACCTGAGAGGGGATTGAAAAACAGGAAAATGAGCTGTCGAGCTTATCTGTGCAACTGCCACAAAACCATGCGAATTCTGCCAGCCGGTGCTCAGGCAGCGTAAAGCGTATAGATACCTATCCCGATAAAGCCCACACCGGCAACATAATGCAGGTATTTTTCATTGATATATTCCGCCAGTAAACTGCCCGCCAGAACCCCGCAGGCAGTGGCAACAATCAACGCAGCCGAAGCGGCAAAAAATACGGTGTAACGGCTGACCTCCTTATCTGCGGCAAACAGCATGGTGGCGAGTTGGGTCTTATCACCCAGTTCGGCAACAAACACCGAAGCGAATATTGTCAGGAATATTTTCCAGTCCATCTTTAACTGTCCAGTTGATCGTTACTAGGCCTTGTTCTTCGAAATTTCGTGGGCAAATTCTATGACTACATCCAGATCGCCAGTCCTCGGCATGGGCGGCAGACTGTCGAGCATACTCTTGCCATAGCTCTTGCTATTCAAGCGGTTATCGCAAAGCACAACGATACCGCGGTCACTGACATCGCGTATCAGGCGCCCTACCCCTTGTCGCAGGCTGATGGTGGCTTCCGGTACCTGCACATCCATGAAAGCATTGCCGCCATTCTGATTCACTTGTTGCAGGCGCTTCTTATACACCGGATCACCCGGTGATTTAAACGGCAACTTGTCGATAATTACACAGCGAAGCTGGTCGCCCTTGACATCGACACCCTCCCAGAAACTACTGGTACCGAGCAGCACCGGGTTCTTCGCCTGCATGTATTGCTGCAGCAATTCGCTGCGCTGATGCTCGCCCTGCACAAACAAGGGGTAGCGCGTATGCGAACGCAGGTAGTCTGCACACCAACCGAGCATGCGGTAACTGGTAAACAGGATAAAACAATGCCCCTCGGTGGCCTCGATCAAATCACGGCAAACCTGGCCAAATAATGCGGCATAGCCGGAGTCGGAAGGGTCCGGTAAATTAGTGGGCAGATATAAAAGCGCCTGCTTGCGATAGTCGAAAGGACTTTCAAAACTGGCGCTCTCGATACCCTCAAGGCCAAGGCGATCGCAATAATAACGAAACGATTGCTGCGAACTCAAGGTCGCCGAGGTAAAGAAAACAGAACGAAACGAAGCCTGCTTCATCTGTCTTTGAAAGGCCTGCGACACTTCCACTGGCGACAGCGCAAGGCGGAAGCTACGGTCATTCCATTCGTACCAGTTCACCTGATTGTCGTCGGGGTTGAGGAAAGCACGCAGGCCAGCGTCGAGTTCTTCCAGGCGGCGCTGGCAGCTGGCCAGCTCCTTGCCACGGCTGACCATGGGCTCGAGCGATACCACCACGCCGGCAATCGCTTCCAGCACCAGGTCGACCGCCTGCTGGATGGCCGGAACCTTCTGAATTCTCGGCCATTCTGCCCTCTCGGGGAAAGGTTGAAATGCCAGGCGCAGATCGGCAACAGACTTTTTCAAGGCGTCGGTAGGCTGGTGCAGGGACTTCGATTCTGCTGCCTCGGCAAGCTCGGCCTCGATACAATCGCGACACAGCATTTCAACCTGGCGCATACTGATCTGCTGGCCATAAAAGTGACTGGCGATATCCGGTAGCTGGTGGGCCTCGTCGAAAATCAGCACCTCGGCCTGCGGCAGTATTTCGCCAAACCCGTCTTCCTTCAGCGCCAAATCAGAGAAATAAAGGTGATGGTTGATTACCACGATGTCGGCATCCATCGCTTTCTTGCGCGCCTTGACGACAAAACACTGGTCGATTTCCGGGCATTCACTACCGAGGCAATTGTCAGCATTCGAAGTGGCGTAATACCACAGGCTGTCGTTTTCCGGAATACTGGAAAATTCGCTGATATCGCCGCTCTCACTATGCGCGGCCCATTGCGACAGCGAACTGAATATAGCGGACATTTCGCGGCTTTTGAACTGCCCCTGATCGCGATACATTTTCACCCGATGCGGACAACAGTAATTACTGCGCCCCTTCAGCAAGGCGGTTTTTCGAGAACTGACTATGGCCTTTCTGATTAGCGGGATATCCTTATGAAACAACTGATCCTGCAAATTTCGGGTACCGGTGGAAATCACTACCCGCGCATTACTGAGGAAGGCGGGCACCAGGTAGGCAAAGGTTTTACCAATACCGGTGCTGGCTTCGATCACCTTCGATTCCCCCTCTGCCATGGCCTCTTCGATCAGACGGGCCATGTCGATCTGACTTTGCCGCGGATGGAAGTCTTCGATTAAATCGCCGATAGCACCCCGCTCGCCGAGTACCGCTTCCACCGTCAGTTCGCTGGCCAGTTCCGCCATAATCA
>CAXBMV010000321.1:0-4570 GCA_963976575.1 uncultured Gammaproteobacteria bacterium
CTGGTAGCCACCAGAATTGCGCCGCCTGGCGATACGCTCGGGGTAGGCGCAGGCAAGCAGGAAGCCGGCCAGTTGATGTTGGTCCGGCACAGCCGATGACCTGTTCACGCCAGCATCCACTTTGCCTAACTGGCGCTCGACCTGCTGCGCCATCTGGCGCGTGCGCCGCAACCAGCCCTGGCGTTCGGCAGGACAGGCGCTATCACCACTGAGCATATCCAGCCTGAGGCTGACATCGGGATTGTCACCGCTAAAGGGGTCGCGTTCTGACAACAGGCTGGCCAGCAGCGCGGCGCTATGAGCGGCACCAACCTCGAGGCCGCGCAACAGCATATGCGCCAGGCGCGGGTGCAGCGGCAGCGCCGCCATCGCCTCGCCCTGTGCACTGAGTATTCTGCTTTGTCCGCGGGTTTCAATCGCGCCCAGCGCGCTGAGCAAATCCAGAGCCTGTCGCCAGGGACCCGCAGGGGGTGGATCCAGCCAGCCCAGCTCCAGCGGATCATCGACACCCCAGTGCAACAGTTGCAGGGCCAGCGGAGCGAGGTCCGCGCTGACAATTTCTGCGCTGCTATGCGATGCCAATTGCTGTTGCTGCGCGGCCGACCAGAGGCGATAGCATTTACCAGGGCGCAGGCGACCGGCCCGACCCGCGCGTTGCTCGGCCGAAGCCATAGATATACGTACCGTATGCAGTGCGGTCATGCCGGTGTTCGGGTCGAATCTGGCCTCGCGTGCAAGGCCGCAGTCAACAACCAGATCAACCCCTTCTATGGTCAGACTGGTTTCCGCTATATTGGTCGCCAGCACCACTTTTTGCTCAGCTTTATCTGCGCCGGAAAGAGGCGCTATGGCGAGCTGCTGTTGTTCGATGCTGAGATTGCCGTAAAGCGGTCGCAGGTGTATCCCGCTAATCCTGCGCTCGCGCAACCAGTCGGACAGCTCATCATTGACGCGCCTGATTTCACCTTGCCCGGGCAGGAAGGCGAGCAGGCTGCTGTCGGGGTTTTGCTGCAACGCCAGCTTGATGGTTGCCACCACGCGCGCCTCTATTCTCTCGCGCGGCTGGCTGGCGCGCCCGTAAATGATTTCCACCGGAAATGCCCTGCCCTCGCTGCTAACCAGCGGCGCATCATCGAGCAAACTCGCCACCGCTTCACCGTCCAGCGTCGCCGACATGACCAGAATTTTCAGCGGGTTTTCACTATCCCTGAAAAGCGAGCGCCCCTTCAGGCACAAGGCCAGAGCGAGATCGGATTCGAGACTACGCTCGTGAAATTCGTCGAAGATAACCATGCCGATCTCGTCCAGCGACGGGTCCTGCTGCAGCATGCGCGTGAGTATGCCTTCGGTGATGACTTCGATCCGACCCAGCGGGCCGACCCGGGATTCGAGACGCATGCGATAACCGACGCGTTCTCCCGGATTTTCGCCGAGCAGGCTGGCCATGCGATGCGCGGCCGTGCGCGTAGCAATACGGCGCGGCTCCAACATCAATATCTTGCGCCCTTTCAGCCAGGGCTCCTGCATCAAGGCCAGCGGAACCAGCGTGGTTTTACCGGCGCCCGGCGGTGCCTGTAAGACAACAGCATCGCGCTGGGCCAGCTGCTGGCGCAGCTCTTCTAATATATCCTCGACTGGAAGTCCCTGCGCTTTCAACTGCTGTTGCCCATACCTGCTTTAAATGCCTGCCACGGATGTTAACCCAATTTCCATTACTGCTGATGGCTTTCAAACAATCTGAGACAGGCCGACGCATTGATCTTGGCGTTGGCAATCACTAATATGGCGCTAACCAGAACAATAACTTCAAGGGAAAGCGGATCAATGGATTGGAGCATGATGAACCAACCAGGCGAATACTTTTACAGTATTGCCGCGTTATTCAGCGGTGCAGCCTATATCTTGAGAAACATACTCTGGCTGCGTATTTTGCTGGTTGCCGCCGCGATTATGTACATCATTTCCGGCATCAATCTTGGTATCACCTCGATGGTAGGCTGGAACTCTGCCTACCTCGCGATCAATCTGATTCACATCGTTTATTTAATGCTGGATCGGATCACGATTGCATTGCCCGAAGAAACCAGAGCGGTTTACGCACGGCAATTCGGCTCGCTTTCCACCCGCGAATTCAAAAAGCTGATCATGATCAATCCATTTTGCAATTTTCAGGACGAAATTATCGTCGAGGAATTTGGTGTGCCCAGGCGGCTCTATATCCTGCTGCGTGGCAAGGTTAAGATCATCAAGACCGAAAAAACAATCGCCACGCTGCACCCCGGCAACTTTGTTGGAGAAATGAGTTTCCTCACCAAGGAGCCCGCCTCGGCCAGAGCCTATGCTCAGGATTTTGTCTTTTGTGCTTACTGGACGCACGAAGATCTGGAGAAGCTTAAATTGAAAAACCTGGATGTATATAACAAGTTTATCGCGATCCTCGGATGCGATCTGGTGGGCAAGCTGAAAACGAAAACCGACAAACATCTGGAGCAGATCACCCAGCTCGATTTCATTCTTTAGCCAGCTTAGACAAGAACCTTGAAAGCATTACACTATTCATTTCTTTTACACCGGAGTCGGTTTTGATTTACAGCGAAACCATGCAAAGCCCGATAGGTCTACTGGAAATCCGCGCAACCGCGAAGGGTATTAGTTACGTCGAGTTTTGTGATACCGAAACCGTCGAAGAGGGCCAGAGTAATGCGTTAACCGCGCGCTGCAAAAAACAATTACAGGAATATTTTTCGTCAAAACGCAGCAGCTTCGACCTGCCACTGGATCCCGAGGGAACCGCTTTTCAAAAATCTGTCTGGCACTGCCTCGGCAAGATCCCGTTTGGTGAGTCGGTGTCTTATCGCGACATCGCCGACTGTATCGCCAACCCAAAGGCAGTGCGCGCAGTCGGTGCGGCCAATGGCAGAAACCCGATATCGATTATCGTCCCCTGCCACCGCGTCATCGGCAGCAACCAAAGCCTGACCGGTTACGCCGGCGGCCTCGAGCGCAAGGCCTGGCTATTGAAGCACGAGGGCATTCATTTCAAAGAGGACGCCAGCGACGACAGGCAGGCAGATCTGTTCGAAAAATAGTGTGTGCGCTAGTCCGATTCGGTTTGCAATCCTTCCACAGAACAAGCTGTTTGACAGCCACCACTTTTCTGAAAATATCTGCTCTCTTCGTTTCGACAAGGTAATCGTCAGCTCGCCTGAAACTGAATAAGTCGCCGATGCGGTGGATGGTGGCTTCGATCAGACTTTCACAGCTGTTTTATTTTCTGACTTGTCAATAGTGAAATTTCACCAATTTTTCACAAGCGGGCAGTTATACTACGCCTCTTTAGGCATGATTCGCAGCGTAGTACAAACAAGAATAACAAGTAGAAGAATGTCCCTGAAAGGATAACAAGCCAATTTCTTTTTGATAGTGGCAAGTAACAGTATTGGGGCTTTCCGTGATTTATTTAGAAAGACTGTTTACATGAGTAACTGCTCATCACGAGTTTCATCGACAGTTGCACTGTCGTTGTTATGCCTGTTGCTGATCAGCCCCGGGCTTCGCGCCCACGAAAGTTTTCGCGTACTGGCGATCCATGCCTATAGTCAGGAATACCCCTGGACCAAATCGCAGCACCGCGGTTTCGTCGAAGTGCTTAGCAAGCACTCTCGCGTTCCCGTGAACATCAGCACCGAATACCTCGATACCAAACGACGCGCCTACAACGAAGATTACGCCCGCCACTTCAGGCGCTACCTGCAGACCAAGTACACCGGTTACAAACCAAATATTATTTACGTGACCGATGACTACGGATATCAATTCGCAAAAAACTATCTGCTCAAGCTCTATCCCGATGCACCGGTAATCTTTTCCGGCGTCAACGACTACAACATCCTCGCCGAAATCGAGCCCTTGCCGATCAAAGGCGTCTTCGAGAAAAAAGATATCTCCAGGAATCTGGAACTGCTTCAGAGTCTGGATACTGAAATTGCAGACATACTGGTTGTCGGTGACGGCTCCGGCACTTACCAGGTAATCGAAAATGAAATAAAGCTGCAGATGGTGAACTACCCGGAAATAAACATCGAGTTTCTGGTAGAGAACAACATGGAGCAGCTGTCGGAAGCTCTGCAAACGCGCCAGCAAAAATACCTCTTTCTGGCCAGCATAGGCGAAATGAAAGGCCATACCGGCCTGCTGCTCAACCCGGAAACCGTTGTCAGTGAAATCGTTGAATCCGGTAAATTTGTAATCTTCACCATGGAAGACTCTTATTTTTATGATGGCGTTCTTGGCGGCTATGTCACCAGTGGTGAGTTACAGGGCGCAAATGCTGCAAGGATGACCCTGGGCCTGCAACTAGACGATGGCGTACATCAAATTACCAATATCGTGGAAAGTCCGAACACTTATATTTTTGATAAAGGCAGGCTGGAACAGCTGGGATTTTCACTGCCACAGACGGTCGAGCAGGAAGCCGTTTTCTATAATATCCCACCCAGCTTCTATGAGAGAAACCGCAGCGCAATACTGGTGATATCGACCTTGCTGATCGTGACTTCGATAACCATTA
>CAXBMV010000322.1:0-4566 GCA_963976575.1 uncultured Gammaproteobacteria bacterium
TCCGCGATAAAGGGTTACCTCCCGCTGAGTGATGATGCGTCACTCTTTGGTTCACGCGGAGGCGCGGGGGCGCGGAGATGGGGTGGATTGGTAGTACCGGGGTTGGTGCATGAGACCTTGTGGGCCTGGCCTGCTTATTTCAGTTTTTGGAGAGCTCGCGCTTGCGCGCTTTGGCATTGGCACAATGCTGTGAAACGGAGCACTCGCGGGGAGCGCAGGGGTATGCAACCGGTAACAAAGGCAATCATTGTGAAAACATTAAATAATGAAACGTCATCCTGGAAGTCGCTCAGCTTGAATATAAATTAGACGTCATCCCGGAAACGCCGCAGGCGTTGTCCGGGATCTCCAGACGAATGACGCGATGACAGTTCCGGCCCTGTCGACTGCGCAACCATCCGGAGACCCAGGATATCTGATACGCAGATTCCGGGATGAGGTTCAATAAATTGATAACAGTTAGAGTGCTGGGTAATAATAGATACCCTCGTTTCTTAATTGAATAGCTTTGCGGACGGCCTGACTATGGACAGCTCAAACTTAAATGAAGGTAAATTTTTTCCAGATGATCTGATGCAGTCTGTAAAAGATTCTTTCCATTACGTTGACGTCGATCTTAATGGTCGCCGTCGCTTGTTTTTTGACAATGCGGGTGGCTCTTTCCGCTTGAAAAAATCCGTTGAAACTTATGCCAGGCTTGCCGCCACGCCCGATTGTCCCGAGCGTATTCATGCCACTGCCGTTTATTTGCAAGCAATACAGGACAAGGGACAGCAGGATTTCAGGATGATGCTGAATGTCGAAGGCGGTACCGTTTACACCGCGCTAACGGCTTCCAAAGCCATGTTTGATATGGTGCGGGTCATTATTGATAACGTATCGGGTTCCAATATGGTGACTACGATTCTGGAGCATCCTTCGGCTTACGACGCGATGGAGCTAAATGCCGAACGAAGCGGACGTGAACTTCGGGTTGCAAAAAGTAATGCCATCACTGGCGGTGTCGATGTCGAGGAAATTATCAAATTGGTTGATCAGGATACGGTGCTGCTGAGCGTCATCTATGCCTCCAATATCTCGGGCGCTAAACTCGATATTGAAACCATTGTTTCCGAGGCTAGAAAGATCAAACCCGATTTGTACATCGTGGTTGATGCGGTACAACATGCACCCCACGGAATTATTGATTTGAAAAACATGCCCATCGATGGCATTAATATCGCGCCTTATAAATTTTTTGGGAATCGCGTCTTGGGTCTCGCCTGGGTTTCTGATCGAGCCGCAGCATTACCGCACGACAAACTGCGCGGCAAGCCAGAAGCCTATTGGGACCTGGGAAGTTCTGATCCTGCTCAGTATGCAATGTTCAGCGAAATCATTAATTACGTCTGCGAGTTAGGCCAACATGAAACGAACGATGCTGCACAACGCAATCAGTTCGTGAATGGCATGCAGATGATTGCCCTGCATGAACGCGCCTTGTTGGCGCGATTATTAAATGGTACAGCGGATACCACCGGCTTACGCGACATGCAGAATCTTGATATTTATCTCGACTATAAAGACCTCACGAAACGCGATTTGATTCTCGCGATTAACTTTAAAAACATCGAACCGGCTGCTGCGGTAAAAGAATATGACAGGCATGGCGTTACCGTGTTTGAACGCGTCAATAGCAGTTTATATTCAAAGCGCATGCTGGAATCATTTGATTTGCAGGGCGCGATACGAGTTTCACCGCTGCATTGTCATTCTGCCCGGGATATTGACGAGTTTTTGGTTATAACGGCAAAGATGGCAGGAGATAAGTAGTCACTAGTACCAGCCGTGTAGTTTGAAGGACAATGACATGCTCATCTATCTCTGAGAAGTAGATAGGCGTCGATCAATTCCAGCAATCGCTCTCTGCCGAAACTGGGGTCATGCCCCGCATGCACCGTTTGCACTGGCAGTGCGCGAAGCCTTTTCATCGATGCGATGTAATCACCGATATCGGATTCGGAAAGCTCATCGAGTAAAGGACCATCGTAGACGCAGTCACCGGAGAACAGGGTTCCGTTTTCTTCTTCCCATAGGCCGATACTGCCCGGCGAATGTCCCGGCAAATGTAGCACTTCAAAATGCCGGTTACCCAGATCAACAATATCACCCTCATCGACTATCACGGTGGCCGGGGCGGGTTTAACACGATAACTATGCATGTCGTAGTGCTCGTAGGGTAGCGCCGTAATCAAAGTCTCATCTAAATTGCATTGGTAGCCTGCCCTTTGCAGCATTTCCACGTACCCGGCGCCCATATCAGCGTAAAAAAGTGAATTATCCTCTTCATTAGGGGAGCTCAGGATATCGGCTTCATCTTTATGAACAAGGCATTGCGAAAATTCATGGTGCGCGCCGACGTGATCGCTATGGGTGTGTGTCGCCACGGCGGTGACTGGCTTCTGCAGCAAATCTTTTGCGGCCTCTACCAGACTGACAACACCCATTCCCGTGTCGATCATCAGATCGCGATCGCGCCCGCGCACATGCCATATATTGCAGCGCATCAGTGGTACGACATGCGGCTCCCACAACAGCGTTATTTCGTCACTAATAATTTTTCTGTCGTACCAGCGATCGGCAATTTTCATGTAAATCCCTCGAAATCGTCGTAACAGGTGGTACAGGAATATATCTCATTCCTCGCCGATAAAGTCTACGCATTTTACATTTACCTGAACGTCATTGCGGAAGTCGCGCAGCAGCGTTTCCCGGATGACGCCCCTATGATCCGGGTTACCTGACATTTCCGGAATCACGCTTATCTCTCCTGATTTAAGCCCCGATTCATAGTAGTAAGGCAGAAGCAGACGGAGCAAAGATGCAGCTGGAAACAGACATTCGCAGTACATATCCAGGCATATCCCGGGGCCAACTTGTGATAGGCTAATTCGAAATTATTTAACCTGGCCCTATCCACATAAATGAACATTTGGCATACGATCCGGGCAGGCTCCGGTAGTTTGGAAACTCATCGCACACAATCAATTATTCCGGAATTTATGACGCAACGAGTTTTGCTCCCGGTGAACAGGTTTAACTTTAAGGCGGTCGATAATGACAAAGCATTATCCTGACTGGATTCACGAGTCATCGTTCGGGAAATGGTTTCTCAGTACCGACACCTGGGTAAACAACGTTTTGCAGGTGGCTATAAAAGATCTCGTACAACGACTGGATGATCCCGACAAACCATTCGATACAATACTGGATATTGGCGTTGGCTTTGGCGATTCCCTGTGGAATCTGGATCAACAATTTCACCCAACAAAGATTATTGGTCTGGACGTCGACAGCCAGGTTCTCAAGATCGCGCAGAAAAGGGCGCTGCGTTGCACAGCCACGGTAGAGTTAGTTGAATGCAATGCCATGCATATCAAACTTCCCAGCGATTCTGTCGATATGCTTTTTTGCCATCAGACATTCCATCACATCGTCGATCATGATGCCGCCATCGGTGAATTTTTCCGCGTGCTGAAACCGGGTGGCGTTATGTTGTTTGCCGAGTCCACCCGGAGATATATTCACTCCTGGATTATCAGGTGGTTATTTCGCCACCCCATGGATGTGCAAAAGACGGCAGGGGAATATCTTACATTAATCAGGCAAACGGGATTTCAGGTGGGCGAAAAGAATATCTCTTATCCCTACTTATGGTGGAGTCGCGAAGACCTCGGCATCATGCAGAACTGGTTTCAACGACCCATACCAAAGGAAAAAGAAGAGACGCTGATAAACCTGGTAGCAACCAAACCCGTCATACAAACCGAATGACTATCCAGTAGATCAAAGGCGTTATTGAATAGCGTTCCCTGATAGCGAGTCATCCTGAAATCGTCGTAACTACAAATTACTAGAAGATCTTCCCGAAAGCATAGCAGCAACAAATAAATCAAACCGTCATCCCGGACATCTGCTGCGCGGATTCCGGGATGACGCGCCAGGTTTTTGTAATGATCAAAAGATCTCTCACCCGTTTTCTACCTCTGCACAAATTGGCTTGACTCTGTAGCGCACTATAGGGTTTATACTGCTCGCTCAATTGAGTATGGGTACGCTATTAATGCTACAGATCGGCAAGGTTGCGAAACAAAGTAAGGTAGGCGTAGAAACCGTTCGCTTTTACGAGCACAAAGGTTTGATCGATATTCCCAGGCGGAACCCGTCAGGTTATCGCCAGTATCCCGAATCGGTTGTTAAGCAAATTCAATTTATACAGCATGCGAAAACACTCGGATTTTCATTGCGCGAGATAGGCGAACTCATCAGCCTGAAGAGTAAACCCGGTGCGCGTTGTAGCAGCATTAAAAAATCGGCAATTGCCAAGATTGCTGATATTCAAGAGAAGATAGATTCTCTGGAGAGAATGAAGGAGGCGTTGCAGCCTTTAATTGCTCAATGCAAGGCGTCGGACCCGATTAGCGATTGCCCCATTCTTGGCGCACTCGATAAGCATTCAGATGAAACTTAAATGGGTCTTCCCCCGATCAGGTGGGTAGACATGACTTTTTGATCCCGGCCGGATAA
>CAXBMV010000323.1:0-4558 GCA_963976575.1 uncultured Gammaproteobacteria bacterium
AAGCCTGAAATATGCTTTGGATAGAAGTATCCAGCATTGTATTGAATTCGGCGTCGCTTTGAGCGGCGCTCAGGCCTTCGCTAAGTGCGCGCGAAAAGCTCGCCACCATGCCTTTATTTTCGGCAAGCCTGCGATTGGCTTCATCCCTGGAATAACCACCGGACAAGGCTACCACTTTTAATACGCCGGGGTGATCGATGCAGGCCTGATAAAATCCGGCCTGTTCGGGCAGTGTCAGTTTGAGCATGACTTGCTGGCCTGCGTCGAGCTGGTCGAGGCTGGATATCAAGGATGTCAGAAGCAAGGCCTCGATTTCTGCTTTTTGCGGACTGTTGATGTCGACTTCTGGTTCGATAATCGGTACCAGACCGGCGTTGATGATTTGCTTACCTACTTCGAACTGCTGTGCGACCACGGCATTGACACCCTGGGCATTGGCGGATTTGATAACCGACCGCATCTTGGTGCCAAAAACACCTCTTTCACTGGCCTTTTTCAGCAAGCCGTCGAGCTCCGGCATGGGTTTCATCAATTGCACACCATCGGCCTCGTCGGCGAGTCCCTTGTCAACCTTGAGGAAAGGAACCACGTTTTTCACATTCCACAGATATTCGGCGCTGTACTGCCCCTCGATCTTCCGGTCCATGGTGTTCTCGAAGAGTATCGCCCCGAGTATGCGCTCACCGTTAAAACTCGGGCTGGTGACTATGCGGCTACGCATCGCGTGTACCACGGCGTACATTTCCTCGTCATTGTTGTAGGCACTGCCATCGACACCATAGTTAGCGAGCGCCTTGGGGGTGCTGCCACCGCTTTGATCAAGGGCGGCTATAAAGCCAGGCTGGGTCTTGATTTTTTCGAGTTGCGAGTTGTAGTTGGTCACAGTTTATAGTCTTGGGGCTGGTTTAGAGATGGGCCGAAGTATAAACAGTGTGATTTTTGAATACAATGAAACTCGTTTGAATTCAGGCTCCGATGGGACAATATCCGGGCAGTGCCTGTATGCGCGCGATCCAGGACTGCAGCGCGCGGTAATGTCCTAAACTAAAGCCACCCTCCTCGGCCACGTGGGTATAGGCGTAAAGCGCTATATCGGCGATGCTGCACTGCGTAGACACCAGGTAAGTCTGTTCGCGTAATTGTTTTTCCATCAGGTCGAGTGCGCGATATCCGCTTTTCAACTTGCTTTCGTATTCATTCTGACGATTCTCTGGCATCCCCAGATAAAGTTTGATGAATCTGGCGACTGCGATACTCGGTTCGTGACTGTATTGCTCAAAGAACATCCATTGCAAAACGCGGGTTTGTGCGAGTCTGTCCTCCGGCCAGAAAGGGCTGGCGGCGGCAAGAAAGTAGAGTATCGCGTTTGACTCGGTGAGCACTTCTCCGCTATCGCTGATACAAACCGGGATCTGGCCGTTGGGATTGAGTTCGAGAAATGACTCGCTGCGGGTTTCTCCTTTGAGAATGTCAATCGGGATCCACTCGTAATCGAGGGATAACAACGAACAAAGCAGTTTGATTTTGTAGCAGTTACCGGAATATACATCGCCGTAGATTTTCATCTGAGACCTCGGTTTGCAATTGGGTTAATACTCGCTTTTGATGTCACCCATGCGGCTGGACATCAGGGTTTTACCACCCAGAGATTTGTCGAAAACAGTTGCGTAGGCCAACACCGCTTGCACATAGTTGCGAGTTTCGCGAAAGGGTACGGTTTCAATCCACAGGTCCGCGGGTAGCGTCGATTTTTTCGGCAACCACTTTTTCACGTTGAGCGGCCCCGCATTATAAGCTGCCGTGGCCAGTGCCACGTTGTCTTCGAAGCGACTCATGACGGTGCGAAGATAGTGACTGCCGAGACGTATATTGTTGTCTATATGCAAAATATCGGCCCGGCCCGGTCGTTTCAGGCCCATGCGGCTTGCAACCCTGCGCGCGGTATAAGGCATTAATTGCATCAACCCCAATGCACCGACCCTGGAACTGGCGAAAGGGTCGAACAGGCTTTCGCGCCGCATCACTCCGTAAATCAACGAAGGGTCCAGTTGCCTTGCCTCGGCATTGGCGAAGACCTGTTGTTTGTAGGGCATCGGAAAACGCAGGCTGTAATCACTGCGATGGCGGGTACGCGCCACCGTGCGAATCGCGCTGTCGTGCCATTTCCACCGCGAGGCCAGGGTTGCGGCCTGCTTGATTTGATCCTGATCCAGTTTTCTTAAAGCCTCGAACCATTCGCGTTTGGCATCGAGCAGGCGGTCGAGGAAGAATAGTTCGCGGGCTCTGAGCAGGTTTGGATTGCTGGCGAGAAAGGCCTCTTCATCCACCTGGGTGGCGCTGGCATTTTCCTGCTCTATGCGGTAGTCGATATGCAGCTTATCAGCCGCGAGAAAACCATAGTAACTGGTCTTGCCGGCGAGCTGTTCGAGCAGACCGAGCGATTCGACCAATTCCCCCTGCGACTCGAGGGAGCGAGACAGCCAGTACTGCCATTCATTTTCCTGGAATAAATGCGCCGGCATATTGTTGATGGTGTGCTGCAAACCAGCCCAGTCCTGGTTGCGCAACTGTATACGTGCCAGCCACAGGTGCGCCTGGTCGTTCATCAATGAAGGGTCCAGCGCGGACAAGAGATCGCGGGCCTCGCTCTGGTGCTGGTAAGCCGCCGACAACGCAATGCGCAGACGGGTCTGATCGCGTTGCTGCTGCTCGAAAGCGAAACTGCCCGCCAGTTGATTCCACAGCTCGTTCGCGCGCAGGCTATGTTTTCTCGCCAGGCGATCGACGGCGTGTACGATGATGGCGCGATTTCGACTGTTGTCTTCCACGCGGGCCAGTTTTTGCAGGGATTGTTCCGGACGAATATGTGCCTGGTACCAGGTTTCCACTATGGCCTGGCTTTCGCTATCAAGCTTTTTACCCAGATAGCGCGCCAGGTTGGGTCGACGCACCTGGAAGGCTTTTTCGATACGTAACCAGATGGCCTCTTCTACGTCGGGGTAACTGTTCAGAAAATAGTCGAAAGCAGCATCGCATTCGGAAGGTTGCGAGTAGCCGCGTGCCCAGACCTTGGCGATATCCTGGTTGAGCCCTTCGAGTTGATCCAGATCCAGCCTGGCTCGAAACGACAGGCATTTCAGCCGCGTGTTTTCTCGGCCATCGAAGTAAAGCAGATAATTACTCCAGTCGCCGCGCTTGGCCAGCACGGATAACCATTGGCCGCGGGCATGGTAAGCAAAAGGGTATTCGGCGTAACGATCGAGGAAACGATCCACCTGCCTCACTTTTAGCTGGTTTATGCGTTGTTTGAAGGCGTCGTATTCGAGATAAGGCCTGGCGGGATAAGCGTCCAGTTGCGCCAACAGTTGATTGAAGCGAGTGATCTGGTTACGTTCCAGCGCCAGTGAGGCATCGTGGAACAACAGGCGTTGTTGTTCGATGCCAGCCTGGAGCTCGAAACTGCATAACCCGAGCCACAGGGCAAGCGCGATTTTGATGCCTCGAGAAATCCTGACGGGTGCTGTTATTTCCAAGATAAATCCTTAAATTTCAGAAATTTAGATGAAATTCTAGAAGTAAAGTATGAATATAGCAAGCGATTCAATCCTGTTCTTTTTCGCGGTTATCGGTGAGTCGTCGCGGGTCCAGTAAAATTTTCAGCTCGGCCTCGTCGATATCGGTCATTTCCGCGGCCACATCGATAACCCGGCGTTGTTGCTGTAACGCGGCCTTGCCGATTTCGGCGGCGCGCTGGTAACCCACCACCGGGTTTAGCGCGGTGACCAGTATCGGGTTCATTTCGAGGTTTTTCTGCATTTGTTCGGCGTTTATCTCGAAACTGTCGATCGCCTTGTCAGCCAGCAGGCGGCTGGCATTGGCGAGAATATCGATGCTCTGCAGCAAGTTATAGGCAATCAGCGGTAACATCGTATTTAACTGAAAATTACCTCCCTGCCCGCCCATCGCCACGCTGGCATCGTTGCCGATCACCTGGGCGGCAGCCATGATGACAGCTTCCGGGATGACTGGATTGACCTTGGCAGGCATGATCGAGCTGCCCGGTTGCAGTGCTTCCAGTCTGATCTCACCCAGACCGCTCTGCGGGCCGGAGTTCATCCAGCGCAAATCATTGCTTATTTTGCTCAGAGAGATAGCCAGCACGCGTAACTGCCCGCTCAGCTCGACAGCCGTGTTTTGCATACTCAGGGCCTCAAAACGGTTTTCCATCGGCGAAAAGCGAATGCCGCTCAGTTGTTGCAGTTTTGCGCACACGCGTTCGCCAAAATCCGCCGCTGTGTTTACCCCGGTGCCGACTGCAGTGCCGCCCATGGCGAGTTGCTGCAACCGCGTCAGGCTGCTCTGAATGCGGTAGCGATTGTTCATGATCTGCGATTCCCAGGCGGAAATTTCCTGACCGAGGGTGATTGGCATCGCATCCATCAAATGGGTGCGTCCGGTCTTCACCTGTTCGTTGAAACGCTGCGACTGCCGCTGCAGGGAGTCCTGTAGATGGAGCAAGGCCGGGAGCAAGTGCTCATGTATGCACAGGCTTGCAGCG
>CAXBMV010000324.1:0-4558 GCA_963976575.1 uncultured Gammaproteobacteria bacterium
TGTCGCTCATGTCATCGATATTGCCATAGCGCCGGTTTTCCTGCTGGCGGGTATATCCGGTTTGTTGATGGTTTTGACCAACAGGCTGGGTCGGTCGATTGACCGTTCGCGTTCGCTGCAGGCGGCCGAATCCGAATTTCTGCCCGAACACCACAGCAAGGCGATCGAGGATGAAATGGTCACACTGGTACGGCGTATCCGCCTCAGCCATACTGCCATCGGCCTGGCGGTAATCAGCGCAATCCTGGTATGCCTGGTCATCATCACCCTGTTTCTCGGCAACCTGGTGAGCAGTAATGTATCGGTGTTTATCGCCGTCCTGTTTATTATCTGCATGAGTTTTCTCAGCCTGGCCTTCCTCGCTTCGCTGATAGAAGTGTTAATCGCCACGCGCACGCGTTCGCTCAAGGCCAGCCTGGTGCACAGCGCCACCTTTCGCGGCACTAAACGCGATAGCCAGGTATACGAGGCAGAAAGCGAATCGGATAGTTGAGTTGCATGGCGATGGATCCATCGCCGATATGCGAATCTGACGATTTTCCGATAGACGAGAATTCTCCGGCTATCTACAATCGATCGCTTTTACTTATCTATATAGATTTTAAGGAGACAACAGCATGGCCAAACCCCGGATAATCGTCACACGCCGCTGGCACGAAGAAGTCGAACAGATATTAGTGGACCGCTTTGACACCCAGCTCAACACCGACGATCATCCGATGTCGGTCGCCGAACTGCAGGATGCCTTGCGCAATGCCGATGCAGTATTGCCTACCGTATCCGACAAGATCAGCGCCGAAGTGCTCGGAGCCGATAATATCCGCGCCAGGATTCTCGGCAGCAATGGTGTTGGCTTCAATCATATCGACCTCGACGCCGCCAAAGCGGCCGGTTTGACCGTTACCAATACACCCGAAGTACTCACCGACTGTACCGCCGATCTGGCGCTGACGCTGCTGCTCTCGGTGGCCAGACGTGCAGGCGAGGGTGAGCGTCACCTGCGTAATGGCGAATGGACCGGCTGGCGTCCCACCCACATGATGGGAACCAGTGTCACCGGCAAGACGCTGGGGCTTATCGGTATGGGCCGTATTGCGCGCGCGGTTGCGGCGCGTGCCGCGCATGGCTTCAACATGAAAATTATTTTTCACGACCCCTTCCCTCCGCGCGAAGAAGATATCGCCGGACTTAACGCCAGGCAATGTGCATCCCCCGAAGAAGTATTTGCCGAGGCCGACTTTGTCTCGTTGCATTGCCCGGGTGGCAAGGAAACCTATCACTTGATCAATGAAGCGGCCTTTGCCGCGATGAAACCGGGTGCCTTTCTGATCAATACTGCACGCGGTGATGTCGTCGAGGAAGCAGCGCTGGTAGCGGCGTTGAAAAAGGGCGAGATCGCAGGCGCTGGTCTGGATGTGTTTGAAAAGGAACCCACGATCAGCGCAGAGCTGATGGCGATGGAAAATGTCGTGCTGTTACCTCATCTCGGCAGTGCCACGCGTGAAACCCGCAGGGCCATGGGCATGCGCGTCGTGGAAAATATCGAAGCCTTCTTTGCTGGCGACAAGCCGCGTGATCAGTTGGTATAATTCGCCGAATTTTTACTAGCCCCATAGATACGAGAACAACTGATATGAATGCAAACTGGAATTATCCAACCGCGGTGCGCTGCGGTGCCGGACGAATTAGCGAACTCGCCGAGGTATGCGAAGGTTTAAATATCAAAGCACCCTTGCTGATTACCGATCCCGGTCTGGCCGCTTTACCGATGGTTAAAAATCTGGTTGCGAGCTGCCAACAGGCCGGTCTTAAGATCACCGTCTTCAGCGAGATCAAGGCCAATCCCACCGGAAGCAATGTCGAGGCAGGCATCGCCGTATACCGTTCCGGTCATCACGATGGTGTTATCGCCTTTGGTGGCGGCAGCGGGCTCGACGCCGCCAAGGCAGTTGCAGTCGCGGCCAATCAAAGTTGTTCGCTATGGGACCTGGAAGACGTTGGTGACAATTGGCTGAATGCCGACCCCGCCAAAATACCGCCGATTATTGGCGTACCGACTACTGCAGGGACTGGATCGGAAGTTGGTCGTGCCTCGGTAATCGTCAACGAAAGTGAGCACAAAAAAGCGATTATTTTTCATCCGAAAATGTTGCCGGCCTGTGTCATTCTTGACCCGGAACTGACTCTGGGATTGCCTGCCGGCCTCACCGCCGCGACCGGTATGGACGCTCTGTCGCATAATCTGGAAGCCTTTTGTTCCCCGGTTTATCATCCGATGGCCGAGGGTATTGCCATCGAAGGCATCAGGTTGATCAAGGAAAATCTGCCCACCGCGGTTGCCGATGGATCCAACATTGAGGCGCGCACGCAAATGCTGGTCGCCTCGGCGATGGGCGCAACCGCCTTCCAGCGCGGTCTCGGTGCAATGCACGCGCTGGCGCATCCGCTGGGAGCGGTTTACGACGCACATCATGGCATGCTCAATGCGATCCTGATGCCCTATGTCCTGAAAGCGAATTACGCGGTGATCAAGCAACCGATCGCACGCCTGGCTCGATGCCTGGAACTGGATGCCGATTTCGACGCCTTCCTCGACTGGGTTTTAGCTATACGCGCCGAGGTCGGAATTCATCACCAGCTATCGGCGATTATCCCGGAAGACAGCCGTCTTGACGAAATCGGTCAAATGGCCGTGATCGATTCAGCGGCGGGCACCAACCCGATCCTGCACGATGCTGCTGCATATACCCGGATCGCGCGTAACGCCTACGCAGGGAATCTCTAGGCGAGACAGGCTCCGCTGATTGCTCGCGGTGCGGATCTGGCGAGGCAAACATGAAAGTCGTCAGCTATAACATCCAGTTCGCCCGCGGGCTGGATTTTAAAATAGATCTGGATCGTGTTTGCGACGCCATTGCTGATGCTGATCTGGTTTGCCTGCAGGAAGTAGACCAGTTCTGGCAGCGCAGTGGCAATGTCGATCAGTTCGCGGAAATCCAGCGGCGCCTGCCGCAATTTTATAGCGTATTCGGCAGCAGCTTTAACCTCGATGCGAGCTTTCGCGATGGCGATGGCACTATTGTCAATCGACGCCGCCGCCAGGGAAATATGATCCTGTCGCGCTGGCCGATCATCAGTACGCGTTGTTTCAACCTGCCCAAGATCGATAGCGATCAGCGCTTTAACATGCAAATGTTGTTTGTCGAATCGGTAGTCGCTGTCGGTGACTATTGCTTTCGGTTGTACAACTATCATGGTGGCTACCTGGCCAGCGAAGAACGTCTCGCCCAGGTGGATTATTTTGCCTCGGTATTCGAGCGCTCTCCCGGCGAGGGTGGTGCCTGGTCGGGTAAGGCGGACATCGACGGTGATGACTGGAGTAATGCTTCGCAGCCACCGCTGTTACCGCACAGCGCCATTGTTTGCGGCGATTTCAATGCGCCACCGGCGAGCGCGGAATATCGGCGGCTACTGGATAAAACCGGGTTGATCGATTGCTGGGCTCTGGCCGATCGGCACAATATCGATGCCAGCAGCCTGAGAAAAGAGGTCAGTGCAGACATCGATATATCGGGGAAGGTTGATCATATATTGCTAAGCGCGGACATGGTCGATTTTCTCAGCGGCGTTGGTATAGACCAGCGGGCGGAAGGATCGGATCACAAACCGGTCTGGGCCGAACTGGATTTGCCGCCAGGGCAGAGCGGCGCTTAAGCCTCGTCAAACAATTGTTCCCAGGCGAGCGCATCACCAGCCAGCAGGTTTAACCCGGGTCGCTGCGGCCGGGCACAGCTGCGGGCATCGAACTGTCCGGCCAGTTCGGCCGCGGCCGGCGAAAAATACACCCTGACTTCACAATGCAGGCCAGCAGTCGTTTCGTGACGAGAGAAGATCGCCATATCCACGGGTTCACCGGCGTTGCTGAAAGTGGTATGGAATAAGGATTCGATGCGTTGCAGCGGTTCCCAGGCCATCAGGCCATCGCCCAGATTACTGACTTGCCATGAGGGCATCAGCCACCACCCATGATTATTCGGCTTAGCGCTCGACTCAATGCCCTCATAACTGTAGCTGCTCATCAGGGGCGTTTGACCAGCTCAGTTGATGTGGATCGAAACCTGCCTGCAAACCGGGTTTGATGATCTGGAAATAAGGTGAAATATCGAAATCCCGCGGTGCGAACAGGCTGTGGTGACGGATATGCAGCAATTCGTCATAGCAGTCGAAACAATCGGGGTCCCTGGATTTGATCAATTCGCTATCGGGTAGTATCGGGTAATTGACCGACTGGAATGCCTGGGCGATTAACGAGGAACAGATAGCGCGCGTGGGTTCGCCACTGCCCAGCGCCAGCATGCGCCGTTTCCAGCGCGATGGTACCGGTGGTGTCTGCACCAGGTAGCGCGCCAGATCGACAATATTCTTTAGATCGTAGGCCTGCCCGAGGCGCGAGCTGGCATAGCTCACGAGGGCGTCAATTTCCTCGATTTCCAGTCCGATGGGTCGACATATGCGCGTGTGTAGTGACCAGTAGTCGCTAAGCGAAGCCCTGCGAACA
>CAXBMV010000325.1:0-4554 GCA_963976575.1 uncultured Gammaproteobacteria bacterium
GGCCGAAAATGGTGTTATTCAGGCCGACGCGGCCGTAGGCGTAGAAAGTACCAATCGCAATCAGGATTACCGGTACGATCATCGGCGTTATCAAAAAGGCGAAAATTGCTCTGGCTGCTTTATGCCCGGAAACAAACAGTGCGTAGGCGGCCATGGTGCCCACCGGCGTGGCCACCAGCATGGTCAGCATGCCGACCTGGAAGGAGGTAACCGTAGCGCGCATCCATTTGGCTGATTCGAGATACTCGTAGTACCAGCGCAATGACCAGTTACTCGGCGGAAACTCCAGGTATTGCGAGTCTGAAAACGACATCGGGATGACGATGAAGGTCGGGATTACCAGCAATAGCATGATGATCCCGGCGAGGATATACAGCCACAGGCGGTTGCCATGAGTGATTTGCGTATGCGAAGCCGGTTTCTTGAGCCACTGCATTTCAGTGCTTCCCGAACAAGGCTGAATCCAGCTTGAGTAGCCTGGACGCCGCGATTAAAACGATTAGCGTTGCCACCAGCAATACCACGCCGAGTGCGCTGGCCGCGCCCCAGTCGTACTGGTTTTCCAGTATCGCGGTGATTTGCGTGGCCACCATGACGACTCGACCACCACCGAGTACCGCCGGGGTTACGTAAAACCCGAGACAGAGCACGAATACGATCAGAGAGCCAGCCACCAGGCCGGACAGCGATAGTGGAAAGTATATTCGCCAGAATGACTGCACCGGAGTAGCGCCGAGATTAGCCGAGGCGTACATCAAGTCTTGCTGGATCTTGCGCATGGAGCCGTAGAGTGGCAATACCAGGAAAGGTAGCATGATGTGTGCCATGCCGATCAAGGTGCCGGTGAGGTTATGCACCAGCTTCATCGGGGTTTCCCAGATACCGGCAGAAATGGCGAAATCGTTGAGTATGCCATTCCTCTGCAGCAGCACCAGCCAGGCGTAGGTGCGTACCAGCAGCGAAGTCCAGAAAGGCAGTAGCACCGCCAGCATGAATATTCCGGCAAGGCGTTGCGGTAGCATGGCGAGGAAATAGGCCAGTGGATAGCCAATCAAGATACACAACAGGGTCGTCAGTATGCTGACCTGGAATGTAGTGATGAAGACGCGCGCATAAGATTTGTATTCGATCATCCTCTGGTAATTCTCCAGCGTCAGCTGACCATCGCTGTCGACAATGGAGAGGAAAAACAGCCAGCCTACCGGGATGACGATAATGGCGATTACAGCCAGCAGCGAGGGTGTCGCAAGACTCAACAACATGCGCTGTTCGCGCAGATCCTGGGCGCGCAGCAATTTTTCATTGGGCAGGCTTTTGCTGTTTTCCGATTGATCAACCAGCTCGGGTTTGTCGATCACCGCGAGTCGCTCGGGGCGTATCACCAGCGAGCATTCACCGCCGGGGTCTTTGGCAGATTCGGAGGCAATGCTGAGTTGCTCGAAACACAGCTGGCCAGAAGCATCACGACTTAGCGGCAGGATGGTCGATTCACCGATGAAGTCGGCAACAAAGGCATTCGTCGGGTGATTGTAAAGAGTATGTGGCGTGTCGACTTGCACCAGTCTGCCGTGGTTGATGACGGCGATGCGATCCGACATGGTTAGTGCTTCACGCTGGTCGTGGGTGACATACACCGTGGTGACACCAAGTTGCTCGTGCAAGTGTTTCAGCTCTATCTGCATTTGTTCACGCAGCTTTTTATCCAGCGCCGAAAGCGGTTCGTCCATGAGCAGGATGCGTGGTTTAAAAACAAAGGCGCGGGCGAGGGCGACGCGTTGTCGCTGACCACCGGAGAGTTGTTCTATGTCGCGATCACCGAGACCGTCGAGTTGTACAGTTGTCAGAGCGGCTTCAACCCGGTCGGCGGATTCAGCCGCATCCACAGCACGCAGCTTCAGCGGGAATGCGATATTCTCGGCAACCGTCATATGCGGGAATAGCGCGTAGCTCTGGAACACCATGCCGACATTGCGTTTATGCGGCGGGGTGAGAATCATTTCATCATCGCCGAAGCGTATGCTGCCGGCGGCGGGGCGGTTAAAACCGGCGATGGCCATTAATAAGGTGGTTTTACCCGAGCCTGAAGGCCCCAGCAGGGTGAGGAATTCACCGCTTTTGATATCAAGGTCGACCGAGTCCAAAGCGTACATCGATCCGTACTTCTTGGTAAGTCCCTGCACGCGGATCGGTAGTGCGCTACTTGCCGGGTTATCGGTATGGCTGTCCAATGCTAATGCCCCTTTAATGCATACCGGGCGGCAGTGCCGCCCGGTTGGGTTGACAAATCGAAGCTTACTCGCTCATAAATTCCATGTATTTTTCCAGCGCTTCGGTTCTGTGCTCGGCGTACCAGGCAAGACTGATCGGCAACATCAGCGGCACATTTTTCGGATGTGACGGCAATGATTCGATCAACTCCTTGGGTGCCGTGGTGACATCATAGGCTTTCTTGTTGGTCGGGCCGTAAGTGATATGGAAGGGCAGGTTGGCCTGATATTCCGGCTTGGAGATTTCATTGAGAAACTTCATCGCCATGTCCTTGTTGGGTGCACCCTTGGGCATTGCAAAACAGTCGTAGTCGAGCAGCGCCTGGTTGAAGGTATAGCCGACTTTGGCGCCGTCTTTTTTGGCGTTATCGAAACGGCCATTCCAGCCCGTGGCCATATCGACTTCGGCATCCTTCATCAGTTGCGCCTGCTGTGCTCCAGAACCCCAGAAAACAGCGATATGCGGCTTCAATTCGCGAAGCTTGTTGATCGCACGGTCAATTCCGCCCTTGCTTGAGAGCACTTCGTAGACCTTGTCTGCGGGTACTCCATCGGCCATCAATGCGGGTTCAAGCGCACCATCGACGTTGTTGGCGCGGTAGGCGCGGGTTCCGGGGTATTTTTTAACATCCCAGAAATCGGCCCATGATTTCGGTGCGCCCGGGCTTCCCGGTTCACCGTATTTGTCGGTGTTCCACGACATGACCGTGGCGAAGACGTCGGCGCCGACACAATAGTCGGTGTAAAGATTCGGGTAGAAACTGGAAACGTCGACAACGCTATAGTCGATTTTTTCCAGGCAACCCTTAGCGGCAGCTGAGGCTGACCCGCCAGAACCTGTGACTACCAGGTCCCAGGTAACCGAGCCGGATTCAACCTGCAGACAGGTTTTCGACATGCTCGCACCCGATTCACGAATGATTTCGATGCCGGAGTTTCTCGAAGCATCGGTAAATAACGCCGCGTCCTGCGCGGCGCCGTAGCTGCCACCCCAGGAAACAACGGTAACCGGGTCGGCCGAAACCGGGCCCGAGGCGAGCATCGTCGATGCGGCCAGGCTTGCGGCAAGCAAGCTGGATCGTAGGGGTTTGTTGTTACTTTTATACTTCGTCATGGTAAGTCCTCCTCAGGATTTCATTCATTATGGGTGTTTCATTTAATTCTGTCGCTTGATCATTCAAGATTAGGCCGCTGTTTGTCCCTGTCGCGCACAGCTACACATTAGTGTTTAATGTCGGCGTTCATCGCTGACTCCGCTTACCTGGTAGTCAGCCTGGTCCAGCCAGGCACTACAGATATCGATTCCCCAGCCTGGGCCTTGCGGGATTTGTACCTTGCCGTCACGGGCAATCGGCATATTTTCGTATATACCATACTGCCAGGGATAGTAATCAGCCTCTTCGATGGAGAACTCCACATAAGGCCCGGCATTTTCGATTGCGCCCATTAAATGCATTGTGAATATTGTTACCAGTGACAGGTTTGCCGCGTGCGGAGTAATTATTTTGCCGGCCTCGGCGGCCATTTTTACCACGCGCAGGGTCCGCTCTATGCCGCCCATGTAGCAGATATCGGGCTGGTATATGTCTACCGTGTTGTTATCAATCATGTGGCGCCACAGCGAGAGATTATTGTCCTGCTCGCCGCCGCTGACATCCATAGGCAGCGCTTCGGTAACCTGTTTGGTCCATTCGTATTCCCAGTAGGGACAGGGTTCCTCGAAATGACATATGTTGTGTTCGGCAAGTAGTTGGCCTAGTTCGATTGCGCTTTGCGGTGTATAGCAACTGTTGCCGTCGACCAGCAGGTCGACCTCATCGCCGAGGGCCTGGCGAACAGTTTTGACTATCTCTTCGCTACGACCGGGCCACTCGTCCTGATTGCGTCCGCATTCGGCACCGACGCGAAACTTGAAGGCATCGAAGCCATGGGCATCTCTTAGGCGTAGAAAGCGTTCGGCCTCCTGTTGCGGCGTTATATCCCGGCTCATGCTGGAGGCGTAGACCCGAACCGATTGCGCTGAACCGCCGAGTAGCTCGCAAACCGACTTGCCTGCTAACTTGCCGTGCAAATCCCACAGGGCAGTATCCACACCGCATACCGCGCGGCACAGGTAGGAGCCGGGAAACTTGTGTTCCTTCTCGAAAACAAAGTCAAACAGGTCGCCAAGTTGGGATAGCTCTGAGACATCCCGGCCAAGCACCCAGGGCGCCACCTGTCGATGCAGTATCGTCGCGGTGATGTCGGCATGGTAGGTAGAGACTTGCCCCCAGCCCTCATGTCCGCT
>CAXBMV010000326.1:0-4532 GCA_963976575.1 uncultured Gammaproteobacteria bacterium
TGGCCCAGTCCGGTACCTTTCCATCGCTCGACTTTGTCCAGCGGAGAATCCGCAGTACCGTATCGCTGGCACCGCCTTAGTAAAATTCAAAATTGGAAAACCCATATATATCATATAGTTTTACGGAACTATTAAAGTAATCATTGAGTTGTTGAGATTTAGACACTATACTCGGTTGATTCTTCGCAAGGTTGAATGGAATGACGCTGAGGAGCGAAAATAAACCGACGCTTTTGCTGGTCGACGATGATGCCATCATCGCCGACAGTCTTGAGTATGTGCTCAGTGATGAGTACCAGATTAGTCGCGCCTCGGATCGCGAGTCCAGCTTCGCCATTATCGACAGCATGACCGACTCCCCGACACTGGCTTTGGTGGATCTTGGCCTGCCGCCGGATACCCACAAGCCCGACGAGGGGCTCGCGGTAATCCGCAAGATTTCGCAAATGCACCCGACCACGCGCGTGCTGGTTTTATCCGGGCAGGACAACAAGAAACACATTTTCCAGGCCAAGGAAGACGGCGCCGTGGACTTTATATCCAAACCCTGCGATATCGCCGAAATCAAAGTTCGCCTGAAACGACAGATTATCGCCGGTGGTGGTAACGACAGCGGTCACGGCGATATCGAAGGCATAGTCGGCAGCAGCGAAGCAATAGAATTGTTGCGCATGCAGATTCGGCAGATCGCCGACTCGCCCTACCCGGTGTTGATCGAAGGAGAGTCAGGCAGCGGCAAGGAAGTGACCGCACGCAACCTGCATCTTTGCAGTTCGCGCCAGCAGCAGCCCTTTCTCACGCTGAACTGCGCAGCTTTTAATGGGGAGCTGCTCGAATCGCAGCTGTTCGGTCACGTCAAGGGTGCCTTTACCGGTGCCAGCGAAACCAAAAAGGGTTTTTTCGAGGAGGCTTCGGAGGGCACGCTGTTGCTCGACGAAGTCGCCGATCTGCCGCTGGACCTGCAGGCCAAGTTGCTGCGCGTACTCGAGAATGGCGAATATTACCGGCTCGGCGAAACCCAGCCGCGGCATTCCTCGGCAAGAGTGCTCGCCGCGACCAACAAGGACATATTTGCGGCAATCAGCAGCAACCAGTTCAGGGAGGACCTTTATCACAGATTGAGCGTGCTTTCGGTGCGCGTACCGTCGTTGCACGAGCGCAATGGCGACAAGCACGAACTGCTCGCGTATTTTATGGAGCAGGTAGCCGAACAGCTGGCTACCTTCAAGCTCGATGCCGACGCGCAAAAGCTTTGGGACGATTATACTTTTCCGGGAAATGTGAGAGAATTGCGCAACATAATAATCAGGTTGTCGGCGAAGTATCCCGGCCAGACGATCAAACCCGAAATACTCAAGATGGAAATGTCAGGATTACGTCGCAATGACAATACCAGCACGAGCGAGGACTGGCTTAATCGGGCGCTTCACGATCGTGGATTCCAGCTTGATCAATTGCTGAAAACAGTCGAAAAGGAAGTCATAGATCTGGCCATGCGCGAACACAATGGCAATGTCAGCAAGGCTGCCGAAATGCTCGGGATTAATCGCACAACCCTGTACGGTCGTATGGACAGGCTCGAGGGCAGGGAATAGTCATGTACGAAGAATACTTCGGTCTGCAGCGGCCACCCTTCAAGATTACTCCGGATACCAGCCTGTTTTATGATGGCGGCCGGCGCGGCGATATCCTCGATGCGCTGGTTTACGCCATCCATCGTGGCGAGGGCATAGTCAAGGTCGTCGGCGAAGTCGGAAGCGGCAAGACCATGCTGTGCCGCATGCTGCAATTGAAATTACCCAAGACCATCGAAATCGTCTATATCGCCAACCCCAGTGTGTCGGCCCAGGACATACTCTTTGTTATTGCGCACGAATTATCGCTACCGGTGGACAAGGGTGCTTCCAAGCACGAAGTCATGCATATGCTGCAGGACTATCTGCTGCAACGACACATGGAAAACAAGCAGGTGGTCTTGTTTGTCGAGGAGGCACAGGGTATGCCGCTGGATACGCTGGAAGAAATACGCCTGCTTTCAAATCTCGAAACCGACCAGAACAAATTGCTGCAAATCGTGCTGTTTGGCCAGCCCGAGCTGGATCAAAACCTGTCAAAGCAATCCATACGCCAGCTACGCGAACGTATCACCCATAACTTCAACCTGGGGCCACTGAGCGATGAGGAGATACATACCTACCTGAACTTTCGAATGCGCGAAGTTGGTTACACCGGCCCCGAGTTGATCAATAAATCAGTGGCCAAAAAAGTAGAGCAGCATTCGGGCGGCCTGTTGCGGCGAATCAACATCATAGCCGACAAGATCCTGTTGTCTGCCTTCGCCGAGGGTACGCATAATCTCAGTGCCAAGCATGTCACCGCGGCGGTGAACGACAGCAGCTTTGGCGAAGAGTCAGTGAGCCGTTCAAACAAGTGGCTGTGGCTGGGAATTCTCGTGATTATCGCGCTCTCAGTAGCCTTGTTTTATATGCGTTCGCAGTGGAGTACTATGCTGGCGTCCGAAAAAGTAGAAAATGCTGCAATAATTGACAAACAGGTCACAGATATTCGCGTAAATGCATTAGAAACTGAGGCCGAAGTCCGTACCCTGGAAGTTGAACCGGTAACGCCCGTAGCGACTATAGAAGAAAGCCCTGCTGTCGAAACTGAAGTAATGCCAGAGGCATTGGAACAGGTTCTGCAAGCATCGGTAAAACAGGAAGAAGACGAAGTATTGCAAAAAGCGCAGTCACAGGCCGAGGCAAGCGAGCCATTGGCGGTTGAAACCAGTGCCGATATCAGCTTGACCGCTGATTATAATCAATGGCTAAATGCAAAGTTGCAGGAAAGTCGGCAGTGGTTGCAACAGGCGGGCGAGGACAATGTGTCGATCCAGGTATTAACGCAGAAAAAAGCGGCCGCCAAAGACCTGGTCTATTATCTACGTAACAACTGGCCGCTGGAATTATCGAAGACCTATTTGTACGAAGTGAGTACCTCGGAAGCAAGTATATACCGGGTATTCTATAGCGAATTTAAATCCCTTAGCGAAGGCAGGGATGAAATTGAACGCCTGCCCAGGTCGGTCAGGATAAATTCGCCATACTTGCATTCGATTCATCGTATGCAAAAAGCCTTGCTATAGCAGCCTGGAATTAAACTGGAACTTACAAAATGAAAAAAATTGTATTGTTAATCGCCATATTCGCCCTGTCGGCCTGTAGCAGCCTGATGGAAAAAAATGAGCGCATGGTCGTCGGAGGTCATGTCGATGAGGCCGCGCCCGAAGAGGCCGGTGTTAACATAGACATCCCGCCGGTGGTCGCACAGGTGCCAATCATTGCCGCGCCGGAGCCGGCCGAACCCCTGCAAACCTTCACTGTGGTTGCCACCGATCTGCCCGCCAGCGAGTTATTGTTTGCGTTGGCGCGCGATGCTCGTCTTAACCTGGATATTGATCCGGCAATCGATGCGCGCATCAGTATTAACGCGATCGATCAAACCCTGCCGCAAATCCTGAAGCGGATTTCGCGTCAGGTAGCCCTGCGTTACTATCTCGACGGCCCGAATTTGGTCATCGAACAAGATCGCCCATTCATTCGTACCTATCGTATCGATTACCTGAATATGTCAAGGTCGACTACATCTACCGTGGGAATCCAGACGAAAATGGGCACAGCCGCGGACGAGGGTGGCAACAGCGGCGACTCATCGGCTTCCGTTACTAACGAGTCGAATAACAATTTCTGGAAGTCTCTGGAAGAAAATATTGCGATGCTGGCGAATATCGGCGAGGTTAAAGGCAAGGTTATATCGAATCGCGAATCGGGTACGATATCGGTATACACCACCTCCAGCGGCCACGAAGGTATTCAGCGTTTCGTCGATACCGTAATGGGCAGCGCGCGGCGACAGGTGCTGATCGAGGCGACTGTTGTCGAAGTCACACTGAACGATGATTTCCAGGCCGGCGTCGACTGGTCACGCATCGCCGTTGGCGACGGTTGGAGTTTGCAACAAAGTACGCTGGCCGGTGCGCTTGGAACAGCGCCCTTTACTTCTGCTACCTATGCTAATAGCAATGCGGACCGTAATATTTCAGCCGCGATAAAAGCGCTGGACTCCTTTGGCGACGTATCGGTCATGTCCAGTCCCAAGATCATGGCGCTGAACAACCAGACTTCGGTACTGAAAGTAGCCGACAATACGGTTTACTTCGAATTTGACGTTACCAGCAACACCACCGGCAGCCCGCCGGTAGTGACGCAAACCTTCAGCACCATCCTGAAAACAGTGCCGGTTGGATTCGTCATGAATGTAACTCCGTTTATCACCGCCGATGACGAAATTATTCTCAATATCCGCCCCACCATAACCCGCATCGTAAGATTCGTGAATGACCCGAATCCAACCCTCGCGGCAGCCGGCGTGATATCCGAAATACCCGAGATCCAGGTTCGTGAAATGGAGTCGGTGCTACGTGTGACCAATGGCAATATTGCGGTGATTGGCGGCCTTATGCAGGATACTGCGAG
>CAXBMV010000327.1:0-4522 GCA_963976575.1 uncultured Gammaproteobacteria bacterium
ATGTAGCTCAGGTGGAGGCACCAGGGCCTGTCGCCTGTCTCATCGATAAAATCCATGGCGCGCCGCGTGCTAAACGCGGTTTCCGAATGCTGCTCTTCGACCGCGGCGGGGTACTGCGAACTGCGCAGGCTCCAGCCGGAGTGATGTTTTCCGTTTTCGTCGACCCCGCTTGTAGCATGTGTTTCCCAGGGGTTATCGCTGTCGTAACCGACCGATTTCAGGTAATCGTTGTAACCCTGGGCGCGGTGTGGCGGAGAACCGGGGTAGAGGCCGTTGTGATGCTGGTAAGGCTCGAAGCCACCGCTGTAGCTGGCACGGGCGTAGTCTGAGTCCATATCCACGCCCAGCCGGCGTAATTCTGCTTCGCTTTTAAAACTGTGGGTCTTGCCCACCACTGCGCTGCGATAACCCAGTGGACGCAGGTAGTCGGCGATCATCATTTCCCCGACCTGTGTGGCATCCATGTTACCCATCACGCCGTGGCTGGAGACGTAGCGGCCGCTATAAAAACTGGCCCGTGAGGGCGCGCACAGGGGTGCCTGACAGTAGGCATTGCTAAAGCGCATGCCACGTTTGGCGAGATTATCGATATGAGGCGTTTGCAGAGTCTTGTGGCCGTAGCACGACAGATAGTCGAAGCGTAGCTGGTCGCACATGATAAAAAGTATGTTGTTCGATTTCGCCATTGGGTTTATTCGGGTTTACACAGGAACGAGGAATTTGCCGCTTTAACCTGTCACCCGTGAGTGTGCAATTTTTTGCAAGTGTTGCGATCCCCATTCGCGTAGCGTACCAATCACCTCGGCCAGTGATTTGCCGTATTCGGTCATCGAGTATTCTACCTTGGGTGGTACTTCGGCGTAGACTTTCCTCGAAATCAGGCCGTCTGCTTCGAGTTCGCGCAGTTGCCTTGTCAGCATTCTCTGGGTTATTTCGGGCATTAAACGGCGCAGCTGGTTAAAGCGAATGGTCTCGGATAAAAGGTGGTGAAGTATGACGCCTTTCCACTTTCCACCGATTACCTGTAGCGTCGCCTCTACCGGGCAACCCAGGTTACAGTCATATTTTGTATGCGTTTTCATAAAAATTTCCCAGTATACAAATGGGTACTACCAGCCATAAATGTGCGTACTTATATCAAGTAACGGTATAGTCTATTATCACGAAACTTTGACGGCAACCAGATTAACGACATGAGCAACAGTTTGACCATAGTAGCAAAGATAGAGGCTTACCCCGACCAGATCGAGCTGGTGAAGACAGAATTATTGAAGCTGGTGGGGCCAACGCTGAAGGAGCAGGGTTGTATTCAATATGATCTACACCAGGACAACGACAATCCGGCGGTTTTTCTGTTCTACGAAAACTGGGAGAGCCGTGATCTCTGGCAGGCGCACATGAATAATACCCATCTTGCCGAGTATGGAAGAGCCACGGCAGGCGCCACTGCGGCCTTCACCCTGCACGAAATGACACAAATTTAAATACCCGGAGACACTCTTGAAAGCCGTAGCCTACAAAGCCACCGGTCCTATCGACCGCGAAGATGCCCTGATGGACATCACCCTTGATACACCGCAGGCCGGGGACCGTGATCTGTTGGTGAAGGTCCACGCCGTATCGGTCAATCCGGTTGACACCAAGGTACGCCAGCGCCAGGAGCCAGAAGCCGGTGGTTGGGTGGTGCTTGGTTACGATGCTGCCGGTGTAGTCGAGGCAGTGGGACCGGGGGTTGAGAATTTCAAAGTGGGAGACGCGGTATTTTACGCCGGCGCGATCAATCGACCCGGCAGCAACAGCGAGTATCACCTCGTCGATGAACGCCTGGTCGGTCGCAAGCCAGACAGTCTCAGCCATGCAGAGGCTGCAGCGCTGCCACTCACCGCAATCACCGCCTGGGAAATGCTGTTTGAGCGCCTCGACGTGAAACGCCCGACAGCCCAGGGTGGGGATATTATTCTGCTGGTCGGAGGCGCTGGTGGCGTCGGATCTATTGCCATACAGCTGTTACGTGCATTAACCGATATCACCATAATCGCCACAGCCTCACGGCCGCAAACCCAGGACTGGGTGCGCCAGTGCGGTGCCCATCATGTTGTCGATCATCGCCAGCCATTGGCGCCACAGGTCGAGGCGCTGGGTCTGGGTGCCCCCGGGTTTGTTTTCTCAACCACGCAAACCGATACGCATTATGCCGATATCGTCGAGTTGATCGCGCCGCAGGGCCGCTTCGGCCTGATCGATGACCCGGCCGAATTGAGCGCGCTACCTTTGAAGCGCAAGGCCATATCGCTGCACTGGGAATTGATGTTCACGCGCTCGCTGTTCGAGACTGCAGATATGGCAGAGCAGGGCAAGCTGCTCAGCGAGGTCGCTGCGCTGGTTGATGCGGGTAAAATCCGTTCCACGGTCACACAAGTTGCCGGCAAGATCGATGCCGCCACACTACGCGCTGTGCATGCGCAGATAGAAAGTGGTTCTGCTCGCGGCAAGATCGTGCTTGAGGGCTTTTGATATCCCAGGCCTCTGGCCTGGGATAAATTGATTGTGACAAAGCGCTGTTTCCGGATCAGGGCAACAAATAATCGAACCAACCAGAACTGATGTGGGTCAGACAGCTATGCGTTGTCGCCCGGTGTTGCGGCGCCTGTTATCGAATCTGGAAACACAGGGTCAAATCAGTTGAATGAATTTCTTTTGCTATTCGCCGGCATCGTTGCAGTGGCCTCGGTGTTGTTATCGAAGCGTGCTAAAAGCACAGCCACATTTTTTCATGGTCAATCCCCGGGTGGGCAGCAACCAGGCTTGATCACACTGGTATTCTCACAGGTAACAACCTGGATATTCGCGCGTTCGCTCATGAATGCGGCAATTCTTGGTTTTTACTATGGCCTATGGGGCACACTCGCCTACGCGGCCTATTACCTGTCGTTTCTCAGCGGTGCGAAAATCATCGACAGCCTGCGTTTTCGTCATGGGTACAATAGTGTCCAGCAATTCTTATTCAGTCGATTCGGTGGTTACGGTACCGCTTGTTACAACTTCGTCATCGGTGTGCGATTGATCAGCGAGGTATTCGCGAACCTGCTGGTGATCGGTATTTTATTCGGTAGTGCCGGTTCGCTGGGTTATACCCTGACCATAATCGCATTCGCCGCTATTACTTTGCTGTACTCGGTGATGGGTGGTTTGCATACCTCGCTAAGAACCGATTTCTTCCAGATGCTGGTGTTTCTGGTGACGCTGGTTCTGCTGCTGGGTCTGACTTTGCTCAGCCCCGAATTCAAGTTCAGTGACCTGGCTTTTAAACCTTTTGTCGCGACTGACCCCGGCCCGATACTGTTGATGGTTGCCCTGTTGCAGGTTTGGAGCTATCCGATGCACGACCCGGTGATGATGGATCGTGGCTTCATCGCGGACCGTGAAACCACCAGAAAGAGTTTCTGGCACGCCGCCTGGATAAGCCTGCTTTGTATTATCAGCTTCGGCAGCCTGGGAATATTTGCCGGCGCGCACGCGCTTGGTGGTGAGGCAATGAATACCGTGCTAATGCGTTTGCTGGGTGAAATGCCGATGCTATTGTTTAGCGCGGCGCTGGTGATTTCGGCAATGTCGACGCTGGACAGCAGCTTATCCAGTTCGGCCAAACTGGTTGTGGTTGATATGCGAATGGTGGATTCAACCCTGGCCAACGGTCGATGGAGCATGGCGGCGTTTATGTTGTTGGGTGTCGCTTTCGTGTTTTACGGTAACCAGGACTTGTTTAGCGCGGTAGCAGTGAGTGGCACGGCATCGATGTATTTAACCCCGGTGATCTTTTTCTCGCTGTGGGGTGGCAGACAGGATATACCGGTATGGAGTTACCTCGCCAGTTTCAGCGTCGCGATTCTTGGTGCCTTGTTGTATTTCACCGAATCGTCGGGTTATAGCATGATGCTCGGTGATACTCACAAATACACCAAGTTACTGTGGATATCGATCACGGTACTCTGCACAGGATTCCTGTCTTTCTGGATAGGCAGCAAAACTTCCTCTACCAACATTGCCTTGCATACGCCAGCTTGATTCAAATATGCCGAGGGGTTTACTGGAAATAAGAGAGGCACAGTGCAAAATAGACCTCAGCGTACAGCGCGTTGCAATATCCTGTTTGAAGGTTTCTGAAAACTAAAATCGCGGTGGTCGGCAGTTGTAAACTGTCTTGGTCGATAAAACTTAACGGAAAATAAAAATGCAAATCGAAAAGCTCGATCACGTCAACCTGCGTACTACCCAGTTGGATTCGCTGGTCGATTGGTACACGAAGGTTCTCGGCATGCACTCCGGCGATCGTCCGGATTTCCCTTTCCCCGGCGCCTGGATGTATGCCGGTGATGCCGCCAGCGTGCATATTATCGGCATAGAAGGCGGACCCGCAGTCGGATCAGAAGTCGCTCTGAAGCTCGAGCACTTTGCTTTTTCTGCCAGCGGTCGTGAGGGCTTCGAGGCGAAATTGAAGGCTGCTGGCGAGCGCTACCAGCGC
>CAXBMV010000328.1:0-4513 GCA_963976575.1 uncultured Gammaproteobacteria bacterium
GTTCACCGGTGCTTCCAGGTCGCTTTCGCCCTGACGCTGGTGTCGGGTAATGTTTTCCAGCATGACGATGGTATTGTCCACGAGCAGACCAATGCCCAGTGCCAGCCCACCCAGGGTCATGATATTCAACGACAGGCCGCCGATATCCATGATCACGAAAGTCACCAGAATGGCCAGTGGAATAGCAGTGCCAATGATCAGGGTCCGGCGTATGCTGCCGAGGAACAGAAAGACGACGAACATTGCCAATAGTGCACCTGACAGTGCTGCCATGGCAGCGTTGCGCAGGGCGTGGCGCACGTAGGTCGATTGATCGCCGACGCGGTCGATGTGAATGTCGTCGGGTATCAGGCCCTGATCGCGCATCCACTTCAGGCGTTCAAATACAGAGTCAACCACCGCGACGGTATTCGCCGCCGGTTGCTTCTGGATCGACAGTTTGATGCCGGGAATGGCATTCAGGCGAATGCGTAGTGTCTCTTCGGCGTGATTGTCGAGTACCCGGGCGACGTCTTCGAGGCGCAGACTGGTGTCGGTTTGATCACCCTTCCACAAGGGCAGTTCGGCCATCTCCTGCACGGGCGCTGATTTCGCGGCTACCTGTTTGCAGATTACCCCCGGGGCTGTCCAGATTTTCATTGCTGAGCACAGTGGATATATCTTCGATGGTGAAGCCAAATGCACTGAGGCGCTCCTGGTCGACCACCACCTGTATTTCACGGCTGAGGCCGCCACCGACTTCGGCCGCCGCCACCCCGGGCAGGTTCAGAAACCACTTCGAGAAGGTGTAGTCGATCCAGTTGCGCAGCTCCACCGAATCCAGCTCGCTGGAACTGACCACCATTTCCAGTACCGGGATTTGCGATGGGTCGCGTTTATAAATAATGGGTGGGTCGATGCTCTCCGGCAGGAAACGCTTGGCCCTGTCAAGGCGCGTACTGGCATCGCGAAAGGCGAGGTCGATATCGGTGCCATATGGAAAGCTCAGGTCAACCGAGCTGCGGCCCTCGGTGGAATTGGACTGTACCTGAATCGCGCCTTCGGTAATCGCGAGTTGTTCTTCGAGCTGGCGCGTGACTCTGTCTTCCATGATGCGCGCCGGTACGCCGGGGTCGACAATACGCACGCGCACATCAGGGTAAATCAGATCGGGTAGCAGGTTGATACCGAGTCGTTGCAGAGAACCCAGCCCGAGCACTACCACGGCCAGGGCAAGCATGATGACACCTATCGGGTGGTGTATGGACCAGGCGGCAAGTCCGCCACTACGGAATCGATTCTGCATTTTCGCTTACCCCTGGCTTGCCCCTGATACAGATTTGACCTGCGCCTGTCCGGCTGGCTTGATGATGCGAACCTTGGTGCCCGACTTGAGGCCGAGGAAGCCGGCGGATACGATTTGGTCGCCGTCGTCGATGCCGTCGATTATCTCGATCGAGTCGTCGAATTGCAGGCCGATGGTGACCGGCACATGTATGGCTTTTGATTCCGCGTCGAGGCGGTAAACAAAGCTGCCGCGTGCGTCAAACTGCAGCGCAATCAATGGAATCAGGCGACGCGGTGTTTCTGCGGTTTTCAGGGTAACGCGGCAGAGTTGTCCCGGGCGTGCATTCTCGGGAACTGGATCGAGTCGAATCTCTATAGTGCCCTGACGTGTCTGTGGATCGACCATTGGATGGATGCGCAGTATGCGCGCATTGAATTGACTGTCACCGAGGCTGTCAATGCGTACCTGTACCGGGTCACCGACGCCGACGCGACTATGTAGTTGCTCTGGCACCTTCACCGCCGCAGTCATAAAGTTGGGGTCAAAGATCGTCAGCACGTGGTCATTCTGCGCCACAATATCTCCGGGCTCGACCAGACGTGCGCTGACCAGCCCGCTGAAAGGTGCATGAATTTTTGTGCGTGAAAGCAGACTGCGCTGCAGCAATTCTTCTGCCTCGGCCAGTTCTACCGCGGTGCCGGCCCGCGCCAACTGATCCTGACTGGCGAGATTGCTCGGTACCACGCGAAAACAGGGCATCATCCAGCTGCGTAATCACCGCGCCCTTCTTGACGCTGTCGCCTTCGAAGTAGGGCAGTTCGACGATGCGACCGGAATGTTCGCTATGGATATGTACTGTGCGCGGCGCCTCCAGTGTGCCGGTGAGGCTGCGGCTGAGGCTGACCTGCTGGCGTTCCACGAAGACTACCTCGACCGCGTGCGCGGGTCTTTCGGCACGTGTCTTGTCGTTATTCCCGGTCTCTATCTTGGCCTGTACGTCAGCCTGGTCGCAGGCCGCGAGGCTTAGTAGCAGTATGACGCTTGTGAGGAACTTGTTCGCTGAAATATCCAATTTAGAAGCACTATATCTGGTATACCGGGACAATACTCTAGGGACAGTAAGCTTGCTGCGCAAGCAATAAATATGCAATTACGATGAACCCATTTGGGCCACCAGGTCGAGTCTCGCAAGCACAGCTACAGGTTTTAGTTTGATCCTGGTCAATACGAGCCGGAGTGAGAATATCTATCTTTAAGCCTGGTTTACACAACAGGGAAATATTCATGAATAAATTTCAGGTTTTGACTGCATCACTGCTGCTTGGGTTCAATCCGATTGTTCACGCCGATGGGGACTTGAGCAGGGCAAATATACAAACCGTGACCATGGAAATGGGAACTAATAGTGGAGGCATGTATTTCAAGCCCAATCGTCTCGAGTTCAAAACCGGGCAGGCCTACAAAATCGTTTTGAAAAATGTCGACAAGATAAAACACGAAGTGGAAGCGCATGAATTTGCTGAAAAACTATTCACCCGCAAGATTGAGGTGAAAAATGCCAGTGGCGGCCTGCTTGCGGAGATCAAGGGCAATATCAGCGAAATTGAAATCGGTCCCATGGCGGAAGTCGAATGGTACGTGGTTCCCGTGCAAACTGGGTCAAGGCTTGAAATGGTCTGTGCTTTGCCCGGTCATAAGGAAGCGGGGATGTTCGGCACTATTGATGTGAAATAAAGCAGGAATTGCGTGGGAACCGGCCTGACTGCGTTGATGCAGTCAGGCCGGTGTCATTGCCTGCAGCAAGCCAATCAAGAATTAGTCAGCGGCGAAGCAATAGAAATAACCGGCGCCACCGGTTTTTTGCAGATCGGACTGGCTACATCCGCGCGATGCATGCGCCGAACTCCATGATGGGTTGCCGCCGCCGTGGCGGTCGTGGTGACCAACCTGGGCACTACCGTCGGAGCTGCTGCTCCAGTTGTTACAGGTATGATCCTGTTCGTCGGGAAAATAGGCGGTACCGTCGTCCTGGCTGCCGGTGAGTATATCGTGCTCGTTGGGCTTGTCGCCGCGACCCTTGATGCGATTGCCGGCTTCGTCCAGCGCGGTTTCCAGCGTGATGGTTTTGTTGTACAGGTGCAGGTCGGTGGTATTGGTAGCGATCAAAATGCCGCGTGCGTTATACCAGGGTCCGTTACCTATGCGGCTACGCGCCGAGATGCCGCGTTTGCCTTCTTCTTCGGTGCTCAGGTAGGCGCGCCAGTCACGGTCGTCTGCGCCCACCGCCTCAGCCAGTTTGTTGCAGTGCGCATCAGCGCCTTCGAGGCCGCCGAGATCAGCGCCTTTACCCATACCGACGCTGGTGACAAAAAAGCCCATGGGTCTTTCCTCTGCCTGGACTGCCAGCGGAAGAACCAGCGACAAGGCAAGTGCGAGGCTTATAAATTTATTTTTCATCTTCATGACTCCGATCCGGTTATTCATTAACTGGCCAAAGTGACGCTAATCAGGCTTCGGCAATGCCAGTTTGTGCCGCGATAATCCACATATCGCCGGCCTAAAATATGCCCCTACGATAGTCCGGTCAAGCACCTGTATTAATATTTTGTTTGTGCTTCATAGCCTTGCTTAACACGAGTATTTATACTGCCTTGATCTTCCACTAAGACGGGGTCGAAATCTCGATGGTAACAATGCTCGGCAAGGCTATTGCAGCGGCTACGGATGGTGAAAATAATCCAATCGAATTCGATGTCGCTTATCCCTTGCGTGCCGGCATTGGCGAAACACTGCAGCAAATCAGGTCGGTGCATGGAGACGAAATTTATCTGTTGCCGATGTCTGGCAAGTCCTGTGGCGGCGGAATTATGCAAACGCCCCATCCGGGTAGTGGTTGCGTGGTCGCGCTGCAATTCGAGCCACCCGCGCAGCCACGTATAAGCCAGGGAGAGATCGCCGATTTGAGCCAGCTTGCACTGGATCAGATCATCATCGATGCAGACAACTACGAGGTTTGCGCGGGCGCCTCGATTACGCTGGATCAACTGCAGTGCGCACTTGCCGAAGCGCTGGGCAGCGAATACAAGGTATTGGGCGCGGATTTGACCAGCTATGCTTATGCCGCTGTCGGTGCGACCTTTATGACCGGTGGTATGGGGCCGCAGCGACGTTATTTCAGCGACAGTGTCATCGAAGTATCTTTATTTGATGGTGAGATTGAGCAATGTCTGCGCGGCGAGGCGATGC
>CAXBMV010000329.1:0-4509 GCA_963976575.1 uncultured Gammaproteobacteria bacterium
CTCGGGATCCTCGTCGGACCAGTCTGACAGCACGATGACATGCTCGCGATCGTAGCTGTAAGGTGGCGGCTCCGCAGGGTCAATGATGATGGCGCCGTAAGCGCCGGTCTGCTCCTGAAAACCCGAATGACTGTGGTACCAGAAGGTGCCGCTTTGATTGACATCGAACTGATAGCGAAAGGTCTCGCCCGGTTTGATACCGCTGAAGTTTTCGCTGATATTTGGCACGCCATCCATCCCGCTGGGCAAGATCAGGCCATGCCAGTGAATCGAGCTGTCGGTTGCCAAATTGTTAGTCACATCAAGCGTGACGCGCTCACCCTGTTTCCAGCGCAATATCGGCGCCGGTACGCTACCGTTTATCGCGGTTGCAATCCGATTCTTACCGGTGAAATTGACTTTTTTATAGCCGTAGGACAGTTTGAACTGGTTGCCGGACAAAACCGGCTGCTGCGGCACGCCGTTTGAGGCAGCTAAAACCGAGGCGCCAAGGCCCGTTGCCAACAGGCCGCTGCCTGCAGCAACGCCCTGGACGAATCGTCGACGGGAATAGTCGACGGGGTTACCTTTGACTAAATTAATTTTCCCAACCGCAGATGCGGCCAGGTATTTGGGTTTTATGACCATTTGTGAAACTCCTAAAAAAATACATGAACATCGCGTCCTGAGGGGAGGCGACACACTAGTAAAAATCAGGCGTTTTTGGGTGGGCGTAACAAGAGATCGGCGTGATGCGATAAATAATGGCCAGGGTGGTGAGAATCGTAAACTCCGCTATCCGTGTGTCCTGCCAGTGCCACTAACTGAAATGTTGACCTGGTTTTGCTGTCGCAGCTCGCATGTCCACCCGCGTGCCCACCTGATACACAGGCCCCAGGATCAACGCAATGATTGGGATCTACGTGCCCGCACTCCATATTCATCAGTTCATGCGAAGTCTCGGCGGGCTCAACTGGTTCCGCGGTCGGGCTAATAGCATGCGCAACCGGCTGTAAAGCCAGTACCAAAAGCAAGTTGATTATCAGTATGTTTCGCCACATAATTGTAGTATTGACCAACAACCTTCCTGATAAGTTGCAAGCCAATTAATTTAATATTCACCAAACACGTAATACATACCCTGTATTACCAAACAGAGTCAAATATCATTTTACGACAAGATCTTATAGACAATATCGTTTAATTTTGCAAGAAAATGTTGTCGCGGGCTTTTTATCAAATCCCCCCGAACTGTGTTAATAATCTTGTACTGATCACAAAAGTCAAAAATGAGCCTTCACTCTCACTATGGCTAACAAGAAACTTACACTAATGTTGCTGCTAATGTTCGGCATCGGATTCGCGCCTTTGCAATCGTTCAGCGCGGGTAATCTGGGTCACATGGAATCCATGCCATCCGATTGCGCTAATTGCGATATGGATGGCGGTGTTGATCCGGATGCATGCGACGGTACTCAGTGCATGATGTCATTTGACCCTTGTGGAGCGAACCATATTCTGGGCGTTTCTCACGGAATATCCTTTTCGTCCAGGTTGCCAATAGCCATTACTGGTTACTTCTGTAACTACGCTCACCGTACCGATCTCACCTCAACTTTTCGATATGCCGCCCCCCAATTGCCTGAACTGAAAGTCACGATAAGACCAACGACTGCCTTATGTGTCTCCTCTTGAACATCTTCCTTAGTGACTTCGTTGGTTGGTCTATTGTCTACAAAGATGTTGGGGCTCGGCGTACCATCAAAATTACAATAAGTTTCCTCACTGAGGTACGGTCAGCTTCAGAAATATCATGCATTGCACCTGTATCTATCAGAATCGAAAAATCCGAAGAGAATTGATGACTCGACGGTTTTCGCAATCTGGAAATTTTTGAAAACTTCGTGGAGTGACCACCGTCCCGATGCTCTAAAGCCGGCACCTATTACTACATGTAGTACCAATCAGTCAGGAAGTGAAGTAAACCCGCTACCTTTGGTTCAATGGTCAGGCAAACGCGCTTACAGGCTTACCAGAATTTCATCCGAAACCTGACAAGGGCTCCGTTCTCGAAGCATTAGAGGAATGATGACCAGTACTTATCTCCGACAACCAGCCTTCATAACTCTCTAAACAAGCTGGTCTAACGAAAGCGGTCAATCACACATAAAATACTTGGAGATTGAGATTCGGGGAGAAACGGTTAGTTTTGAATAATTTTAATTCAGCTACTTACTGACTATTTGTTGATATTTTCGTCAAGAAAGTCTGGCTTTCTTCTTAATTTCAACTAGTTAATAAGACTTAGCCCGTGCATAATACACAACCCCCAATGGCCGTTACAGGAACGAATTATGCCCGCCTATCTAATCGTCGATACGCTGAGCGAGTTGCCTGATATGATTAATTTCCAAAATCAAGGGGTACGGTCAACTACTGGGAATATTTGGCCGGATCCTGTTTTATCGGCCGTTCGATGAGTCAGGCCTGGAGAGCTATCAAAGCTATGGACTTTTACACACCGGCCTCTTATTCTCAGCTGAACTATTCCCAACTTGAATTTCCCCATCCACCATGAGTAATCCATATAGCCATGTCCTGGAACGTCCAGTCTTCATTATGGCTGCTCCGCGTTCAGGAAGTACTCTGTTATTCGAAACCCTGGCCAGAGCAAAATCCTTATTTTCGATTGGTGATGAGAGTCATGGGCTGATTGAGCAGTTTCCAGGCCTGAGGCCTGAACGAAAACCCCAACCCTCTAACCTGCTGGTCGCCAGTGATGTTAGCGCAAACTTGAGAGAGGAGTTAAATAAAGCATTCCTGCATGCGCTCGTTGATCGCAATGGAGCTCGCGTTATCAGCAATGACAGTGTTGATAGCGGGCAGCTGATACCGAGGCGAGTGATTGAAAAAACACCAAAAAACATCCTGCGTATTCCGTTTTTTAATGCCCTGTACCCAGATGCCCAGTTCATTTACCTCTATCGAAACCCATTGCAGAACATTTCATCGATCATCGACGGGTGGCGCTCGGGTCACTTTGTCACCTATCCTGGTTTGCAGGTAGCAGCCGGCCGTTGGTCGTTTTTACTACCTCCAGGCTGGGAAAAACATAAGCAGGCAAAACTCGAGTCCATGGCAGCATGGCAATGGACCGTCTGCCACCAACACGCCATCGAGCAATTGTCGAAGTTGGACAGCAATCGTATTTTTTGTCTGAATTATGATGATTTTTTGCAAAATAGCGCAAAATCAGTGAAACAACTCTGCCTCTTCATGGGCATTGAATATGATACTGAACTGGCTGAGCATTGTGAGAGGCCGCTTCCACTGTCGCGCTATACCCTGAGTAAGCCAGAGCCCGAAAAGTGGAAAAAGAACGCCGCGTTATTAGCAGAGGTAGTGTTACAAACACGACAGATGGTAGATAAAATAAACCAGTTTGTGGGGGGTCAAAGCTTGCCATTGGAACTGCCGTGGACAGTCGCCGAATTGCGAAAAATCGCCAAAAAAACAAATATCAAAGCTAAATCTGATACAACGTCTGAAAAGGTATCCCGTAACGGTCCCTGTCCCTGTGGTTCCGGCAAAAAATACAAACGATGCCATGGCGCAATATCATCCTTGCAGAATACTCTATGAAACTACAACATAACTTTATTCGACTACCGTTACGTTTCGATGTCGAACAACTCAAGAAGGAACTCGCCTATTTTGATAAGCAGACCTGGATGCCTCACCCCAATGACTTAAAAGGTAATAGCGCCATGCCCCTGATATCTAAGGGTGGCAGAGATAATGATGATTTTCACGGGGCGATGCAGGTTACGCCGCATTTAAAACGATGTGAGTATATGCAACAAATTTTAGCCAGTTTTGGCGAAGTGTTCGGTCGCTCTAGATTAATGAAACTGGGACCTGGCTGTGAGGTTTCCTTACATACCGATACCAACCACCATTGGCATAGTCGGGTAAGAATTCATATACCGATTACCACCAACCCCGAGGTCATCTTTCACTGTGGTAAAAGCAAGGTGCATATGCAGGCAGGTGAATGTTGGATATTCGATGCCTGGCAACAACATAAGGTGGTTAACAGCAGTCAGCTAACCAGGGTACACCTGGTCATCGATACCTCAGGATCTTCCAGGTTCTGGCAAATGGTTGATAAATCGGAAGTCATTGATGTTCAGCAAGGACCCGACGATAACCTCCTTGAATATGAAAAAGGCAAGAAAGTTACTATCGCAACCGAAAGATTTAATGTTACTCCGGTTATGAGCCCCGGTGAACTGGATGGACTGGTTGATGGACTGGTTGTAGATTTTATGGCCAATCCAAAAAATAACAAAACTGATGCCCAGATCTATGTTCAATTCCTCCACGATTTGAGTAAGGATTGGCGCAGCCTGTTTTATCTGCACGGCTACGAAGAATCTGGTGACAGTGCCTATGCGGCATTTCTGAAACACAGCAACAATCGCATGCAGTTGTTGCCAGATAACGTTACTACCGAGTCAAATTCTATTT
>CAXBMV010000330.1:0-4502 GCA_963976575.1 uncultured Gammaproteobacteria bacterium
ACAGGCAACTGCAAATGGACTTGTCTATAATGCGCCAACGGTAATAGCGTTTTGGTGTATATCATGCAATCCATAGATGAGTTTAGCGAACAGGCGAAAATAGCTTATCAGGCCTATCTCGATATGGGCAATAGCAAGACAGCCCATCTTGAATCGATGAAGGCGATGAAAAGCAAGTATGAATCCGGTGGCCAGCCCAGCGCCGAGGAAAAACTGGCGCTGGAGAAATTACTTGGCGATCACGATAAAAACGTAATGGCATTTACCACTGCATTCGCGGCCGTGACCGACAGTGATGAAAAATCTTCGCTGATCGAACTCATGTCCTGAACAGCCCTGCCCTGTGCTCAACGACAGTCTCAAAGGCGTTAGTAAAGCCTTCGATTTCGGCGTCACCAAGCGGCAGCATCAGCGCAATAAAACCTCTTCTTGCGATGTAATAGCCCTGCTCCAGCAAGTCCAGAAAAACCAGTTCCATGATGCGATCATCGGCCGCGGCAAGGTCGGCATTGCTGTGAATTTCAGCGCTGGTGGTATGCAGACCGAGCAGTGAGCCCAGGCCGGTGAACTGAATTCGAGTTTTGTGTTCGCGTGCTATGCGGTTGAGTTCTGCGCGCAGGGCATCGCCGCGTTTGTTCACCCGGTTTAACGCCTCGTCGGTTAACACTTTACCCATCGCAGCCACGCCTGCGGCCATGGTCAGGCTATTGTTATTGAAGGTGCCGGCGTGTGGAATCGCATCGCTGCGTCGCGGGTCGAAGATCTGCATGATCGCCTCGCTGCCGCCAAAGGCGCCGAAACTCATACCGCCACCGATGTATTTGCCCAGCGTGGTCATGTCCGGGATGACATTAAACAGGCCCTGAGCGCCACCAGGCGATAACCGCGAAGTCATCACCTCATCGAAAATCAACAATGCGCCGACCGCCCGGCTTTGCTCGCGCAGCATGGCGAGGAAACCATCGACCGCCGGGATGCAACCGGAGGAACCCTGCATCGGTTCAACCAGGACACAGGCCAGTTCATCGGCGTGTTGCTGGATCAGCTTTTCGGTACCCGCCAAATCGTTGTAGCGCGCGACGACATAATCGAAGGGCGCGTTGATCGGCATGCCGCCATTTTTGAAATAAAGCAGGCCGCCGTGGTAGCCGCCTTCGAACACCAGCACCTTTTTGCGCTTTGTCAGATAACAGGCCGTGGATATCGCCATCAGGTTGGCTTCGGTGCCGGAATTGGTGAAACGGACTTTATCCATCGATGCAAAGCGCGCGCAAACCAGTTCGGCCAGTTTGATTTCGTTGGGGTTATGTCCGCTGAGGCTCAGCCCTTGATCCAGCGCGGTATCGATCGCCTTGCGGATCACCGGGTGATTATGACCGAACAGTCCGGCGGTGTATTCACCGAGCAGATTCACGTATTCGAGCCCGTCTGCATCTTTGATGCGGCAGCCATCGCCAGCGACGATGCGCAGAGGAAACGGGTTATGGAACAGTACGCTGCGCGTATTGCCGCCCGGCATGAAATGGGTGGAAACATCAAAGGCCGCCGCAGAGGCCGGGCGATTGCGGATATAGCGGGCTCTTGCCTGCTCTAGTTCGACATCGATGGCATCGATTGCGGAAGCGGGTTGCGACAGGGCCATGCGTCACCTATGGGTTGCTTAGCTATGCGAACAACCATTATCAACAGAACGTCTGGTTTGTAAAATCATACAGATGCAGGGAACTGCCGTTAAGGCGATGTTCATCACGCTTAGGCAAACTGTCAGCTTCACCGATTCACCTGAGTCTGCGCAGTGTTGCCTATGAAAAACACCTCTTTGTCCATGCTGATAATTCTTGTGCTCAACGCCTGCGCGTCGTTACCAGCGGATGTAGAGATTGTCGGACGCGACTACCACCTGGTGGAGGCAGGCGAAAGTTTCGAGGCGGTAGCCTTTCGGCTGAACAGTTCTTCCGCGGAGCTACAACTCGCCAACCCCTGGCTGAACCCGGTGAATATTTCCGCCGGCATGCATTTGAAAATCCCGCCTCAGCAAAATCATACTCATTCGATCGAATACAGCGATAGCCATGTTACTGCAACGTCACCGATTGCCGGGGACAGAGGGTTTATCTGGCCGCTGGATGATATCGACATTACCTCTGTCTTCGGTCAGCGTCACGGGCGCCTGCACAAGGGTATAGATTTACGCGCGCCAGCGGGCACGCAGATAAGAGCGGCGGCCGCGGGGCGGGTGAAGTTTTCCGGCCGTCAACGAGGTTACGGCAATATCGTCATCATCGATCACGGCAAGGGCAGGCAGACCGCCTATGCGCACAATCGGCGTAACCTGGTTGGAGTAAGTCAGCGCATCCGCAAGGGTCAGGCGATTGCTACAGTCGGCAGGAGCGGCAATGCGACGGGATATCATGTTCATTTCGAGTACCGGCAATGGGGCAGGGCGGTGAACCCGCGCAAGCTGTTTGCTGGTTTGTAGCTGCCGTTTAGATACAAGGCGCGAGCTTTTTGAATATACCGGATAAACGCTGCGTGGACTCCGGGATGGCTTTAGAAAGTCGTAGATTCGGAATATCGAGCCGTTCCTCATTTATTAACCGGCATAGTCCGTTTGGGTCATTCAATGCTGAAGTATCTGTGACAGTATCGGTGCAAGTTCGGCTAGCGCCAGATAAATTTTGCTCACAGGAATCGCCAATGAATAAGCTCAGTGTAATGAAACTTGGTTTAGTTTTAATCGCATCAATCGGGTTATTCGCCTGTGGCGGTGGCGGTGGTGGTTCTGCTCCTGAAACCACTGGCAGCAGAAATATTGGTGGTGGTGGCGTAAAAGGCCCGCTAGCCAATGCGATAGTAACGGTTTATCGCTTCGATGCGAGTCAGACAGGCTTTAAGGGCGCGGTAGCCGCGACAGCCACCACCGACGCAGCCGCAGCGATCAGCGGACTCTCCTTGCCATTTCCAGTTTCTCCACCTTATATCATCGAATTTACCAGCGATGCTGGCACCACCGATGTCACTACCGGCATGGTACCGGTAATCGGCAGCATGCGTAGCGTAATCACACAAAGCCTGCTCGACACGGGAGAGCAGGTTTATGCGACGCCGCTGACCACCATGGCGGTAGATATAGCCATAGCCAACTCAACCCCGACAACATCCGCGGCCCAATTCGAATTGGCACTCGCCGCCGCTGCTAGTGACGTAGTGTCAACTCTGGGCTTCGGTATGTCGGGTGATATCGATATCTTCGATCAACCGCCATTGGTGGACAACACCACGGTTACTACGGCCAACCAGTCTAGTGTCGCTGCTTATCGCAGTGCGGTAGAAGCCCTGACCGCGGTGGTTTTTGAAATGCAGCAGCAATCCGGAGTGGATAGCGTAGATGCGTTGATGGCCGAGTTGAGCGGGGACCTGGCCGATGGCAGCATCGATGGCATGGTTTCCGGCGTGCAGTCAGAGGTTTTTACAAGTACGACTTTAGATGTATTGGACCAGGATCCGTCCACTTTACCAATCCCCAACACCGCTTTTACAGTGGCCGACGTTCAAACGATCCTGGTTTCTGAAACCGCGACAACCGGGTCTACCACCTCTACGACCCAACTAAATACCGGTGGCTCTATCACCACCACCGCGAAACCAGCTGTTACCAACCCGGATATCGATGGCGATCTGGTATTGAATGCCAACGATGCCTTTCCGCTGGATATCAATGAATCCGTCGATAGCGATGGCGATGGTATAGGCGACAATGCCGATCCGGATGACGATAACAATGGCATTCTCGATGTCGACGAGGGTGTGACCGCAGCGCCGACAACAGATGACACCGATGGCGATGGATTCAACGATATCGCCGATAATTGCCCATTGATTTTTAACCCATCACAAACCAATTCCGATGTTGACGCAGACGGTGATGCCTGTGACAGCGACGACGACAATGACGGCACCGCCGACACCGCCGACGCCTTTCCGCTAAACGCCGCCGAGCAATCGGATAACGATCGTGATGGCACAGGCGACAACGCCGATACCGACGACGACAACGATGGTCTGCTTGACAGTGCTGAAGACGCCGCGGCAGCCGACCCGGACGCAGACGGCATTATTAACCGCTTCGACACAGATTCCGACAATGATGGTGCGCTGGATAAGTCCGACTTTGCGCCCTACGACAATACGATTAGATTGAACAGGGCACCGGTTACCAGCAATTCCAGCGTAACTGTAAACGAAGATAATGCAGTCCCATTTGTACTCGCAGTTATCGATGACGATGTTCCAACAGGCGTCGCACTGACTTATACCCTCGGCTCACCGAGCAATGGTGTGCTCTCGGGAACTGCACCGAATTTAACCTATACCCCATCGGCTGAGTTTAGCGGCACCGATAGTTTTACTTTCACTGCTACAGACGGTGCGCCCAAAATTTCGAATACTTCGACGGTGACTATCACTGTAAACGCAGTTAACGACCCACCAGTCATCGACCA